>SYDV01000231.1 GCA_005801395.1 Planctomycetia bacterium
GGTGGTCTAAAGCAGCAAGTCGAAATTCGTCAGCATGGCTTTGCGCCACAGCTAACGTTCGGGATGAGCTTTTAATTAAGCTGCTCCCTTTTCGCTGGTAATCAATACGAGTTCAACTTTTCTTCTAGTTGATTGGTATAAAGATTAATCGGCACGAACTTACCACACTTTTGAAATCGGCGTTATTTCTGCGCTTCACCCAAATATAATCGTGGATCGCCAAGGGTGATCCAATCAAGGCCCATGCCATTGCCGCCATCGGTGGATACTAAGGTCAAAAAACGGTTTTGTGGGGTTATCGCAATGTTGATGGTTCGCGGCTGGGTTTTGACCGATAAATTATCATCATGGATCATTAACTTACCATCAATTAATACCAAAAAATCCGCTTTACCGATAGACCCTTTTTGTCCGACATTCGCAACCGTGGTAGTAAATTTAACGACGCGCATGCCAATGTGATGATAAGCGATGTCGTGTAGGTCGAGTGTGAAACCCACATTCGCATGCATGCCAATAACGGAATGCCCGGCGTTGCGATAATCTATGCCACCAAAAATCGGAGGAATGCCCGGCCGTTGTTTATCTCCGCCAAAGCGTGGGAGATCATAAGTGCCACCCCGACGAATAATATCATAACTAATACCTACGGTTGCGGGGAATTTAAATCGGTGACCGAGAGAAGTAATGATATTATCGCCCAGTGCGCCATTCGGAATAAATGCACCATCAATGAAATGTGGCGCGGACGACACATGATATTGCATGTCACTTTGCGCATATCCTCTGGCCGAGGAGGTCATAAATTGCCCGCTCGCGGGATCGATGCCATCCGCCACGCCACTACCAAAGCCATCTCCACCAGCAACCATATCGGCCATATCTAAAGCAAACTGCTGTGGTCGTAGGCTAAAAACAAAACGACTCGCTTCACAAGGAACATATTCCCATTTACCGCCACGCGGATCAATGCGCATGGCTTCGTTCGCAAATAATCGTTTACGTTCATCCAATCCTTCGATGGTGGCGCTAGCCTCCACTGCGCCGGTAAACACATGCACATCTGCAATTCCGTCTATACCTTGGCTGACACCAAATGACGTACCAAGATCAATTATTTCTAAGCCTTCTGCTTGTATGGTAAATCCAATCGCATGTGGCGGCACATAGGTCGTGGCACGACCTAATAATAAGCGCACGCTGTTATTTCCCGTTATGTCTAACACAGTAGGACCCTGTAAAATCATCGTTACGCCAGACGGCATTTCGATTTCAGCAAGGCCGGCACATAAATTAACTTGGGCGGCGATCAGTTGTCCCTTCGCGTCATAGGGACGCGTGCTATTAGGCCATTGAGCTGTCGGGCCGCTGCGAATAATTGGATAACTTTGTTTAATAACCGTTACCGCGACTGGCGTGGTTGGCATATTTATTGTTGGTAGCGATTGCAAACTCAACAATAATCCAAGAGATAATGTCAACAGTAGTAATGCGGCGGTTGCCAACGGCATAGCAAAACGCCAACGGCGACGTTGATCGTTTTGTTCAAGCTGTTCTAGCACGCGGGTAGTAAGAGATGAGTCACGACGATGTGGCAGAGCGCGCATCACCAGATCTGCATTAATTGGCTGTCTTTGCGCGGTACGCATAACACGGTCTATTTGCACGTGTTGTGCAACCTGAGCAGCAATACCAGGATCCTGTTCACAAAGTTTTGCTAAATACTCGCTATCAGAAATAACGCTGTTTCCGTTCACATAATCGGCGACTAATCGCTCCGTTAGCTCTTTCTTTGTATTATCCGACGCACTATTTCCTGAGGCTATACTTTCCAATACGCGATGTGCTAAAGACTCGTTGTTGTGTGATTGTTGCGAGACACGCAAGACACGATGCAGCGCTAATTGGCGGCCAACTTCGGCGGCAAATACAGCATCGTGTTCAACCGCTAACGCTAATTGTTCTAACTGCGCAACATCGCACACGCCACTGACATAATCAGCAATTAATGCATCGCGCTGTCCATTATCAAAGCTCGGCACAACGTACCCCATGATTTGATTTAAGACAGTCAGCTAGAGCGCTACGGGCACGATGGAGCACCAAGCGCACCCAGGCCGGCGTGCGGCCATGGTCCGTGGCAATAATTTCATTGGTTTGATTGGCAAAATAATGCGCCTTCACCACCGCAGCCGCCCGTCCCTGCAAGGCATCAATGCACGCGTGCAGACCTGCGATGGTGGCCTGATCAATCCCCTCAAGCGGAGCGGGCTCAGAGCCAACGGCTTGCTCGATGCGCTGTTCAATCGCAAAGCGCTGACGCAGTGACCGATCCGCCAACCAGCGACGACGTTCATTGAGCGCTTCGTAACGGGCAATGGTGGCGATCCAGGGCACAAAACCGGTACCGATTTGATACGCTTCGAGTTTCGTGTAAGCCAACACAAATGCTTGTTGGACAACATCTTCCACCACACTGGCATCGGGCAGAACGCCAGCGACAATCAGACGCAATCGCGCCTCGCACAGGTCGATGACCACGCGGTAGGCATCGCGTTCCCCGTTACGAATCCGCTGTACGGCTTGGTCAATGTGCAACTGGGCGTCTTCATTAATCATAGGCACCATCATGGTTCACTCTAGGACAGCGCCAGGGTGGGACGTGTTTCATCGGAATTATCGAGCGTTAGACAGGGGCTTTCTCCGATATCCGATGTCTTGCGTGATCATTATTCGTTCGCTTACGGGGCTTTTTTTTGCTACTGCAAAATACTGAGGCCAATAACCACTTTTGCACCCTGGTTTCGAAAAACGTAATTATACAAGACATCGGACGTCGGACATCGGACATTAAAATATCCCACCTTGAAACGCCACACCTACCCCGAACGTATGATCATTACCTGTTTAGGGGATTGTCTATGAAATCGTTAGCTGTCCTCGTTGCTTCGCTCGCCTGGTGGGCGCACCTCTGTTTGGCGCCATTAGTCGCTGCTGAATTATCGCTGTCCGATTTAGATATCACCAAAACTACTCAGGGTTGGAACACACCAAAAATAAATAAATCGGTCACTGGTAAAACCCTATCTATAGGGGAGAAAATCTTCGCAAATGGTTTAGGCACTCATTCCGTCAGTGAATTATGGATTAAACTGGATGGTGAAACATCACGTTTCACCGCTGAAATAGGACTTGATGATGCACAAAATGGCAGCGGAACGGTCGAGTTCCTGGTTATTGGCGATAATGAAATTTTATTTCGCAGCGATGTAATGGGGGCAAGAGAAATCAAGAAATGTGATGTTAAACTCGCCGGAATAAAACAATTGATCTTATATGTCGGAGACGGCGGTGACGGCACGGGTAATGATCACGCGAATTGGGTGAATGGAAAATTTCGTTATTCTGGCCAACCACCACAAGCCATCACACGCCCAGAAGGGGCAACGTTGCCAGAGATTCCCCCCACGACTTCCGTTCGATCATATGCAAAAATAATCCCTCCTGGTTATCATGCGACACTGTTTGCCGCACCACCTGATATTAGTTATCCCGTACAAGTTTGCGCTACGCCCACGGGCGCGGTATTTGTGGCAATCGATAAAAACGGTTCACTCGATAAAAAACCTAATCGCGGTTCGATTGTACGCGCCACGGATAGCGACAATGATGGAATTGCTGATCGATTTGACACTTTTGTCGCTGACATTGATTCGCCACGTGGCCTTGCCTGGGACGGTAAACAATTGTTTTGTTTGCATCCACCAACATTAACCGTCTATCGTGATACCGACGGCGATGGCAAAGCCGATCAACAACAAGATTTGGTCACCAATTTTGGTTATGGTTTAGACAAACATCCCGCCGATCACACCTCTAACGGCATTCGTCTAGCGATAGATGGCTGGCTCTATTGCGCGATCGGAGATTTTGGTCTGCCCGATGCCAAAGGCAGCGATGGCTTTACGCTGGCTTTACGCGGCGGCGGTGTGGTACGCGTACGACCCGATGGTAGTGAATTAGAATTATACGCCAACCACACGCGCAATATTTATGACGTCGCCATGGATCCCTTACTCAACGGATTTTTACGTGACAACACCAATGATGGCGATGGTTGGAATAGTCGCCTAAGTCCTTTAGTGCAATCGGGTGAATACGGTTATCCATCACTCTATAAACGATTCAGTGATGATATTATACAACCTCTAGCAGATTATGGCGGTGGTTCAGCAGTCGGATCATTGTTCGTAGCTGAGCCAACGATGCCCAGCGCCGATCGTCACGTTTTATTAACCTGCGATTGGGGTACATCGTCCATTTATGCCCATACCATGCAGCCACAAGGCGCTGGATTTACCACCGAACAACGAGTTTGGGCTCGCATTGATCGCGTCACTGATCTTGATATTGATGGGCTCGGTAATTTATACGCCGCCAGTTGGCGCGGTGCGGTGTTTACTTATAATGGTGAAAAAGTTGGTGGGATTTTACGTCTAACTCCGCAAGGCGAAAAAACGGCTTCGTTTCCAGATGTAATGAAAGCCAGTGATGCTGATTTAGTAAAAACTCATTTGGCATCACTCAGCGCCGTTTGCCGTCAACATGCCCAGGCCGAAATTTTACGTCGCGGTGAAAAAGGCGTTTTCGTCAATGAGTTGACCACTTTGATTAATAATGCAGCCGCACCAGTGGCCGTGCGCGTGGCGGCGGTGTTTACCTTGAAACAATTAATTAAAGCCAAGTCTCATGAGCTATTAATCGCGCTGACCAAGGATGATATTATGGAAGAGTGGGCTTTGCGCGCGCTAACAGATAGCTGCAGTCAATTAGCAAGCGTCCCGAATGATCCTTTTGTCCGAGGTTTACGTAGCGCTAACCCACGTGTGCGTGCCCAAGCACTGATTAGTTTGGGTCGTTTAGGTAAAAGTGATGTTGCCAAATATATTGTACCACTGACCGCCGTCGCCGCTGATACCGTTGGCCCTGATCGTATCATCCCTCATTTAGCGGTACGGTGTTTAACCACCTTACACGCAGTCGAGCCATGCTTATCTGCATTAGATACCGCTACGACCAACGACCAAATTGACGGTGCATTGTGGGCATTACGTAATTTACACGATGAAAAAACCATTACGGGTCTTATCTCACGCGTGGAAACTGCTTCGCCAGAGCGACGATTAAAATACCTAACCACCTTAGCTCATTTATATTTTCGTGAAGGTCCTTGGGATCGCAAACACTGGTGGGGTACGCGCCCTGAACATCAGGGCCCCTATTATGCACGTGCCACCTGGGAAGGCAGTGCCCCCATCGCAGAGTTATTTATTCGTTTAGTCCAACAAGGTGGTGAAACCGCTGCACATGTGTTAAAGCAA
>SYDV01000002.1 GCA_005801395.1 Planctomycetia bacterium
GATTGATGCATCTCATGCCTTGCAAGTAGTGCAGAGTAAACGTAGGAGAGGGAAAGATGTGGGTAATGAGTAGGGCGTCCGGCCTGGGCGTCAGAAGCTGGGCATGATCAATTCGGGCCCTATGCCGATCTGGTGATCGCCGACGGCGTAACGCAACGTTTCCGCTATATTCCGCCAGGACGATTCATCATGGGCAGTCCTGCTGATGAAATGGGTCACGACAAGAGTGAAACGCAAGTCGCTGTCATCATCAGTCGTGCTTTCTGGTTGGCGGAGAGCGAATGCACCCAAGCTGCTTGGAATGCAATAATAGACTGGGATTTAAGCCGCGAACGTGGTGAGCTTTATCCAGTGCAGCGTGTTTCCTGGCATGACAGCGTTGATTTTTGTCAGCGTCTGAGCAAGAAAAAAACCGATTTATTGCTGCGTCTACCCAGTGAAGCGGAATGGGAATACGCCTGTCGCGCTGGGTCAACAGGAGCCACTCCCTCGATCGGCAGCGCATCAACAACAGGAGCCTGGTTCGAGGCCAATGCCGGCGGCGCCTGCCATAAAGTGAAGCAGCGTTCCGCGAATCTACTCGGCCTCCATGACATGCTGGGTAATGTGGCGGAATGGTGCGAAGATTCTTTCGCGCCGTATCCCGGTTTCGATGCCATTGATCCAGTGGGTAAAGATGGCGATCGCCGAGTAGCCCGAGGCGGTTCATGGGGCGATTCAGCGCAACGCATTCGCTCTGCCGATCGCATTCCGGCTCGGCCCGATATGCGTTCGGCCTACGTCGGGTTCCGCCTAGCGATGACGGTGGTATGGCCCGCGGGTATGGATCCTGGGTTCGGCTCCACCACCATGACTTCGACCATCTACGCCCATGAAGTACTGCAGCTAAATTTTCCCTTTGCTGGATTTCGTATCTTGGTGCGTGTTTTACCGCAGTCTGAAATTCCTGCTTCGCAACCCTTGCTTCAGGTGACTCCATGAGGATCTGCGCCATGTGGTCGATTAAACAAAGCGTGTTTCGCTATTTCTATCACCTGAGAACCGTAGCTTGGTCATTGGGATCTCAGGCCTTGTTGCTTCTCTTGTTGAGTTGCAACTACATGCAAGCCGCCGTGACTATCAGCAGTTTGGATGTGATCAGTGGAACGGCTGCAGGTGGAACTATCGTTACCATTACCGGCACTGATTATATAGATGGTGTTACCAGTGTCGCTTTTGGTGGCGTCCTAGCCTCTGTCAGCTCTGTTAATGCGACCACCATTGTTTGCACGACTCCTCCGCATGCCGTGGGTTTGGTTGATTTGGTGGTTTTCGTCAGCGGAGTACCAGTAACTCTCAATAACGCCTATACCTTTGATGCGCTCACCATTGTAGCGTTGGACACCATCAGCGGCACAGCGGATGGCAGTACCATTGTCGTGATAAACGGCACTAATTTTATTAACGGTAATGTCGGTGGTACAGTTGTCACCTTTGGTGGTGCGGTCGCAACGGTCACCGCTGTCACCAATACGGACATTACCTGCACCACGCCAGCGCATGCTGCGGGGATGGTTGATGTCGTTGTTACGATTAACGGACAGTCAATAACGAGTTACGCCGCCTTTACTTTTATCCCAAGTATCATCGCCTTGAACGTCATAGAGGGTTCTGCTGGAGGTGGCACAATTGTGACGATTAGTGGCTCCGGTTTCGTTAACGGCTCCACCGTCGTGACATTTGGCGGTTCTCTTGCGGCATTAACGTCTGTCAGCGCCACCACCATTGTCTGTACGACACCCCCGCATGCCGTTGAGTTGGTTCCTGTTCCTGTTCCTGTTCGGGTCTTCATAGGCGGTATTGAAGCGACAGGCAGCGTAACTTTCACCTACAATGATCTCGATGTGCGCATCTCGCCAATGACGATCGAAGCCGGCTCAAGCAATAACATTATTGTTGGTGATCCGGGTGGAAATGAGGCGGATTGGAATTCTGCGACGATGAATTTGGTTACGTATAATCCTGGTCCCATCACCTATAAGGTTTTATTTGCGGGCGACCAAGGGGTGCTGACGCTCAGTGGTGTTCCGCTCGCATTTGAAAATACGTTTACCCAAAACGATGTGAACAATGGATTGGTCCGCTATAGCCACACCGGTGACGAAGGAATTAATAGCGATGATATTATTTTCAGCGTGTTGGCTAGCGGCTTGGAAACTTTTCCGCCACCGTTGGGAATTATTATTAATAATTCATTCAATGATCCACCAGTCATCACTCCGCCAAGTGGCGCCCTGGTCACGCAGCCCGGGATTCCGGTGCAAAGCAGTATCCAGGTGAGCGATCCCGATGATACGATGTTTACCTTCGTTGTTTCAGCTCCGCCGACCAAAGGCACGCTCTCCAGTATCGAGAGCAACGGCGGATTCACCTATACCGCCAATCTCGGCACGTCAGGCAACGATGTCTTTACCGTGACCGTCACCGACCAAGGGACACCAGCTAAATCCACAAGCCAACAATACAGCGTTCAAATAACTGGTTCCGATTCCGCGGCAGCTCCGGTGATCACATCGGTTCCACCGATGGAAGTCGTAGTGAATACGACCCTGCTCTACACGCCAATACTTGCGACTGCTAATCCAAATCTGCAATATAAATTGATCTGGATCTCAAATCCACAACAGCCGGATAAGGATACCGTTGCGAATCGATTTCGTGATGATCATGTGATTAACTGGCCTAATATTCCGCTGGGTGACGGATACCATGTCTTCTGGATCCAAATCACCGATCCCATTTCCAATACCGCCGCTACCCAGCGTTTGGTGATCAAAATTAATTCTGCACCATCCCCGTCGGCCAGCCCTTCCTTTTTTGAGGCGAAAAACGGATGAGCAAACCAGACCGCTTTCACACCGCAGCTCCGCGCTGGCACTTTCTACCATTTTTGGCTGTCATTATTTTGGCAGGGTGCACGACCGACAATGCAGATGAAACCGGAAAATTAACTGGTCAGAATGGAGCTCTTGGTCCGGCCAGTTCCCCTTATGCCGTGCTCAATCTCAATACTGGATCCGTCACTTTGGCGGCGGTGGTTCCCGACTTGTCCGATTCAGCCTTCCGCACTTCAAAGATGGTTTTTCGGCGCGTATCTAAGTCAGATGGAGACTTCTTTCTTGGTGTTTACGAAGTCACTCAAGGCCAATGGTTGGCGCTAGCCGGCACGCAACCATGGGCCAGCGTGCCTAATACCGTTGTCGACGTTGCAGCAGCATCAGTTCGTCCCGCCTTCAACATCAGCTACGAAAATGTGCAATCCGCACTTAGTAGTTTTAATGCCACCTACGCCGCCAAGTTGAGGGTCCCTACTACGGCTCAGTGGCAATTCGCTAGCACCGGGGGCAGTACTGGCTCGTGGTCTTGGGGTAACGCCACCGATCACGCGACTCTTGCGGCAAACGCCGTAGTTTGGGAAACCCATGGCAGCAGCCTCGGTCCACAAACGGTGGGTTCCAAGGTCGCGAGCGGCTATGGTCTATTTGACATGCATGGCAACGTTTGGGAGTGGACCAGTCCAGGTATTTCCGTCTGTGGCGGATCTTGGAGCGATTCATTCCGCCTTTCTACTCTTAATAGCTCTTTGAAAGCGCTCGCATCCACTACTAGTCATGCCTTAGTGGGTGTCCGTTTGCTGCTAATCCCATGATTTTCCTATCACCCATGATCCGTCAATTTCCTTGCCTTGCGGCCTGCCTGCCTGTGCTGCTGTCTTTCATTGCGGGACACGCGCCCGGCGCGGAATTAGTCGTCCGAGACGCGCAGGTCATCGGCTTGGTTGAACCAGGCCGCTATGATTACAGCCTCACTTCGGGGTCTAATTCCTCAAATGGGGAGGATGGTTTCACGACTGCTGGCGCCTTGGAAATAGGCGGACGTTATTCCTTCGCACGTCCAGGCGATGCTTTTGGTTTGGTTTCTGGAATCGATTTGGGACTGCGTAATGCCGAGAGTGGAAGCTCTGAGTTACGAAGCCTAATGGTGCACGGCTCTGTCGGTCTTGGCTGGGCAATTACTGACCGTTGGTTGGCCACCCTAGAAGGTGGTGTCGGAATCGGCTATAGTGATTTTTCCACAAATGGGACAGCCAATTATCCTGCTTTTTCTGACCGAGGGGATTTCTTCATGATTGATGGTCGCCTGACCGCCGGTTATTTATTGAGCGATCATTGGCGGGTGCTTGGCGTGCTGGGCTATGGTCAAACGACTAACGATTTTCACAAAGATCGAACGGATATCACTCTCACCCAAGCTGGCCTGAGCATTGGCGTGGGAATCTCATATGTCTTTTCTCGTATTCCTACTTTAGTTAAATAATAGGTATCCGGACATCTGTCCGGATACCTATTAGGTAGAAAATCAGGCGCCAAAGTCGAATTACTTCCCGCCGTGTTCTGTCGTGGATTTCTTTTTCGCGCCGTCTTTCGCTTTACGTTGGCTCAGATATTCAATGAGATCACGCAAATCCGTCGGAGGTAAAATTGCGCCAATGGGCGGCATCGCTGAGACGGGGCCATCTCGCTTAATAATATCGCTCACAGGAATTGATATTTTTTCGTTGTTGGCTTGTAACAATTCGACTTTGCCACCTTTTTCTGATTTAAGAATTCCTACGTAAGTTTGTCCACCTTTGGCGCTGATGGTAATCGTGCCAAAGCCATCGGCGATTTTAGCATTCGGATTAATAATCGATTCGAGCAGTAGGGGGCGATCTAAGCGTAAGCCGACGTCATCAAGTGCTGGTCCTTGGATGCCACCTTGGTTGTCGACCATATGACATTGGACGCACGCTCCCGATCCCCGTAAAATCATTTCTCCTTTCGTCGCATCGCCACCTTCTAATGTCAGGTCTTGAATTTTTTGTGGATTTGCACCAAAAGACTCTGCAATTTTCTTCAGTGTTTCATGATTGGATGTCTGCATGTTGAGATACAGATCTAAATGAGTTGAGGCAGGAAGTGTTGTTGCGCGTTCGGCCCATAGTTTTTCGAATCGTGGGCTGGCATCGTCGGCTTTGATCAGTTGTTTAATGGCTACGCGAATGCGCTCAGGTGATTTGGATGACAGGGCGGAATCAGCCAAGGCCAAACGGCCATCCAATTTCAGTTTAAAATGGAGATCTAAAATGGTCGCTTGGATTTTTTCTTCAGGTAACTTCATTAATTCAGGTAATGCAGTTTTAAATTCGTCTTCTTTGGCGCTTAGTGCTTTAATCGCAGCGATGCGCGTATCCATTGAGGTTTTATTATTGGTGGCCTGGGCGAGAAGAATTTTATTAGACATTTTCATGCCTAACTGTTTGGCGAGATCTAACCCTTTGGCCAACAGTGGTGATTGCTCGTTTTCTAAAAAGGCACTTAGGGATTCATGTACACCAGGGTAGATCGTTTCGCTACGATCTTTAAGTGGCCCATGATTATTATTAATAAGGTCAAATTCCGGTAGGTTATTCCAGCGTAGGAGTAGTGCTAAGCCTTGCTCGCGAACCTCGGTTTCCACTTTGGGATTACGTACCATTTTCAGAATCGCATTTGCCCCGTCCACACCACCACTCAAAAAATTAATGACCAAAATACGACGTTGATTGGTGATTGAATAGTCACTTGCTTGATCCGTTAATTTCATAACGGCGGTATAATTTTTAGTTAGTTGATTGTCGTAAATGGCGCTTAGAGCCGATGCTTTCACTACTTTATCGCTATCGTTTAGTAAGCTTACGACTTTATCGCTGGTTAATTGTCTCAATACCAGCACCGCGCCTAGACGTAATTCCCGTTCCGTTGCTCCCGCTTGTGCGATGGCTCCGGCTTCATCGCCAATGGCGGCCAAAGCATTGACGATGGCGATGCGTAAGTAGCGATCTTTTGCGGAATCATTTTTCTTTAATGCTTCCCACAGTGGAGCTGCGGCTGCTTGATGTTTCATTTTGCCCAGGGCAATGGCTGCGTGGCTTTGCACGCGACGCGAATCATCACTTAAGCAAGTGAGTAAGGCTTTATCAAACGAGGGATCCTGCACATCTCCCATAATGCGACACGCAGCAACGCGCAATTCTATTTCATTCGAAGTAGCTGTCGTGATGAAGTTTTTTAAGTGATTACCTTTGCCGGCGCGCTGGAGCTGGCCCAAACCCCACAGGGCATGCAATTTTGCGTACAAACTGCCAGTGCCACTTAGCGTTTGTGTGAGCACCTGGGTATTATTCTGTTCCACTAATTCAAATTGTGCGCGTTGGCGCACTCGCACATCTGGGTGATGTAATAATTTATCTAAATCTGGTCGTTTCTTAAACCCTTCAGCGAATAGTTGTTTGGTTTCTTTGACCGACGCTTTTTCCATGCCCTGGGAATATTCCACCGCGTGAATGGCACCGCGATCATTGGCTGACCAGCCACCGCCAAAATCCAAGAGATACATGCGGCCATCATAGCCAAAATCGATGTCGGAACTTCCAATGCCGGTTAAGACGGTCATGGGATCTTTATCGCGCATTTTAAACCCTGCACCGTCCGCGATAAATTTAAACGATAAAATTCCACTTTGGTCTGAGCCCCCGCGATAATTGCAGACGAGGAAACTTCCTTTAATCGAATCCGGCATGGATTCGCCAGCCGCATAGACAATACCGGAAGGGCCATTTTGGAAATTCATCACCGGCGGCAAGGTCCACTGTGGTTGATCGTCCATATCGGGACGGAACATATTTTCTTCCGTCCAACGCGATTTACTGGTCATCACATCATTATCGGGGAAAGCCCATTTATATTGATGTGCGGCTTGGTGTTCTTTGTACCAGCCTGCATCGCCACCTTCCATGGCGTAAACCACGCGGGCAATATCGCCAAAGTCACCGGTATTATCAAAAGTCATTAAATTGCCAAATTCATCAAAGGCAATTTCCTGCGGATTTCGTAAGCCGTGGAAAAAAACTTCCATTTTGCTGCCATCGGGTTCGCTACGGAAAATTGCACCTCTTGAAGGCGCTTTAAACCGAACTCCTTCTTTGCTCAATACATTAAAACCGCGATCACCGATACTCCAATATAAACGACCATCAGGACCACGCACGATACCATGCATATCGTGTCCCATCATACTGACGGTTACACCAAATCCTGACAGCAATTTTTCTTTGGTGTCCGCCTTACCATCACCATTGAGATCTTCGAATTTCCACACATGTGGTATGCAAGTGAGAAAAACTTTATTGTCATAAGTTAGCGCGCTAAATGCCAGGCCATCTTCGGCATTTCCCATGCCATCGACCACATAATCATGGCGCTTATCCGGAAATCCATTTCCGTCGCTATCTTCCAGCAGAGCAATGCGCTCACTGTTTCGTGCGTATTTATCTTTAGTCGAATCTGCCAATAACATTTCGCGACGTTCTTCAACCGTTTGCAGGGTGAAGTCTTTCAAGGTAAATTGTCGCATATTTCGAATATCGATAATAGAGCCGTCTTTTAAGCGCGGACTTTCAACCACGTAGAAACGACCCTTTTCATCAATGGCAAAACTGGTCGGATAATCCAGCAGCGGTTTAGCCGCGACCTGATGGCCATTTAATCCATCCACTAGTAATTTCCCCGCGAAGGGTTGTTTGGCTTTCTCTTCAGCCTGGAGTGCTGGCAGCGATAGAAACGTGGCGGCTAGGGCAACGTTGGTCGTTGTTGTTAAACGGACGAGGGTCTTACAGATAGTCATAAAGCGCTTTCGGAAAGTTGATCGTTGATTACAGCCGATTCGCACCATGTACCATGCCTTTATGTTCAAACCAGCCAGTTTCCAAGATCCGTAACGGAGCCGTCTTGGTCAGAATACGTTGTCGGCCCGAAAAAGAGATATGTCCTAGATCAACGGGACAAATTGAGCATGAAATAGAACTCTGTGACATCCAATCGCTGATTAGCC
>SYDV01000232.1 GCA_005801395.1 Planctomycetia bacterium
GGCGAGATTGATCCAGGTGCTGGTAATGCTTGCTGGTCGAGCGGATTTTTACCAACGTCAGATCAAGGCGTACCACTGCGTACCCAAGGCGAACCAGTATTATTCGTGGGAAATCCAGATGGTGTTGATGCCGCAGCACGCCGCCGCAGCTTGGATACATTACGCAAATTGAATGAACTGCACTTAGCAAAAACAGGTGATCCTGAAATCGCCACACGGATTGCTGCTTATGAAATGGCTAATCGCATGCAAAGCAGTGTACCTGAATTAACTGATTTAAACTCTGAGCCCAAACATATTCATGAATTGTACGGTTGCACCCCAGGAAAACCAAGCTTTGCTACCAATTGTTTGATGGCACGACGGTTAATTGAACGTGGTTCGCGCGTGGTTCAGCTCTACCATCGTGGTTGGGATCATCACGGTGAAAGTAAAAATAAAGACATTCAATCTGGTTTGGGTAAACTCTGTAAAGAAACTGATCAAGCCTGTGCTGCTTTAATTACTGATTTAAAACAACGTGGACTGTTAGATGACACGTTAGTTGTTTGGGGTGGAGAATTCGGTCGCACACCTATGAACGAAGCACGCAATGGATCCAAATTTCTTGGACGTGATCACCATCCACGTGCATTCACCATGTGGATGGCCGGCGGTGGTACGAAAGCTGGTGTTATTCACGGAGAAACCGATGAAATCGGTTACAACGTCATTAAAAACCCAGTGCATGTTCATGATTTGCACGCAACTATTTTACACAGCATGGGCATCGACCACACCAAGCTGACGTTTCGCTTTCAGGGTCGAGATTACCGACTCACTGATGTACACGGACATGTAGTGAAAGCCGTGCTGAATTAATCGTGTTACACGGTTAATAAATTTGCTAGAAGCCAAGAAAATAAAACACCCCAGTCGATGTCGACTGGGGTGCGCTAAATGATAATACGAAAAAAGATTTGGGATTATTTAACCGGTTTATTGGGCGGTTGACCACCACCTAATGCTCCCATTGCTGCACGAAATTCTTCCTGCGATAAAACACCATCATTATTGGCATCGCCAGCTTTGAAGGCTTTCTCTGCACGTTCGCGCATCATATTTTCTTTCTCACCGCCTTCTGGCGGACGAGGCGGACGATTGCCGCCGCCTTCTGGCGGACGAGGTGGACGATCACCGCCGCCTTCTGGCGGACGAGGCGGACGATCACCGCCGCCTTCTGGCGGACGAGGCGGACGATCGCCGCCGCCTTCTGGCGGACGAGGTGGACGATCACCGCCGCCTTCTGGCGGACGAGGTGGACGATCACCGCCGCCTTCTGGCGGACGAGGTGGACGATCACCGCCACCTTCTGGCGGACGAGGACGATCACCGCCACCTTCCATTCGTTTTTCCATCAGTATGCGAAGTCCATGTCCAAATTCAGGTTTGGATACACTGCCACTGCTATCATGATCAAATTTGGCAAATAAACTTCCTGCTTCGGGACGTTCACCAAGATCTGGTTTATGTTCGCCGGCTGGACGATCAGGACGGACGCCCGGACCTTCACCCTCACCAGCATGGATAACAGGAACTGCAAACATCGCTGCAGCCAAAACCGTAAGCGTACGAGTGAACATAAGAAACTCCTGTGACCCGAACTGATAGGCGGTATTGCCCAGGGACCTCGGTGGGTCGCCAGTAAACATACACCACAAACATGAGGGGATGATGAGGATTAGGGATCAATAATGATCACAAAAAACTGACATTAGCCTGATATTTGCCACAAAAGTTTTAGTCACAAGTGCATTATTAACAAATGTTTACGGTTATTTTACGTCGCTTATTGTCCTGAAAAACCTAGACTCGCCATCAGGATGACGTGAGTTCAGACTACCGTTACCAAATTAAAACTATGGTTTTGCGGTAATATTCCAGCTTCCCGAACCAATTCGCAACGTGGGATTCGTTGACGATAATTCGACGGTCAATCCAGCCTCCCTAACAGTTTGTCCATCAATCCGAATTGATGTCACATCACTGGTTGGAATAAAGACTCTCGCATCGCAATTTGGTGGAATGGTTATTTTTACACTAAATTGCTCAACGGTGCGCTCCCAAGCAACTGAGTTTAATCCATAATGTGAGGTATGTTCTGCGCGTACCCAAGACATCGGCGCGCGTTCGGGATTACTGGTCGGTGTAGGTGGTTGTGGACGAATAATTAAATGCTGCATGCCTGCACCTAATTGATCTATGCCAGCCAAATCACGAAACATCCATTCGCAGACCGAACCAAAAGCATAATGACTAAAACTATTCATTGCGGCGTTATGACGACCAAATCCGTCTTCTTTCGTGTAACTGTCCCAACGTTCCCAAATACTGGTCGCACCATTTTCGACTTCATAACCCCATGATGGAAAATTTCGACTTTGGAACATGCGCACCGCTAAGTCGTGCTGACCATTGGCACTCAAAACTGGCAATAATGGTTTCGTACCAAGAAATCCGGTCGCCATGCGAAAACCGTTATCAGTGATGCGTTGCACCAATCGCGCACTAATTGCGGCAACATGAGCATCTGGCACTAAATGATTTTCTAACGCCAACACGTGCGCGGTTTGTGTTTGAACTTTTAACGTACCATCGACATTTAACCAATCTAAACACCAACGGGCGACGACGTCGGTACGCAATTGGCGATACACTGCGGCTTCAGACTCTTTACCAATTGCCTGCGCCATTTCTGCCATCATTAACGCATCTTTCGCGTAATAAACCGCATCAATATATTCAACCGGAGTATCTTCTTTCAAATTTAACCAATCACCCCATGGATTACCAATGCTGACACCCGTCAATGTGGGCGACGAAGCTTTACGCCAGTCCATAAACTTGGTCATTGATGACCAATGCCGTTCAACCACACGCGTGTCACCGTACACCTGCCAAATAGTCCAAGGACAAATGATGCCGTAATCCATCCACGCGGTGCCAAACGTTTTCCCAGGTTTACCATGGCCCATGGGGTACGGAGCGTAATCGGGATACGGACCTTCTGGCAATTGTGCCTCTTCGACGTCATCTAACCACTTGGTAAAAAAACTAGCAACATCAGCGACATAAGCAGATGAACGCACGTAAATTTGCGCATCCCCGGCCCATCCTAATCGTTCATCTCGTTGCGGACAGTCCGTAGGGATATCAATAAAATTAGCCAACTGCGTACGCGTGATGTTGGCGAATAATTGATTGAAAATAACATCGGATGACGCAAAGGATGCGACTACCGGCGTGTCGCTATTTATCACCAATCCGGTAATGGTGCTGAGTGTTGGTGGTTGGGCGAGGCCAGTTAATTCCACATATTGAAAACCGTGATACGTAAATCGCGGAGTCCAAGTTTCACCATTCGCATCGCCGCGCAGGATATACGTATCGGTTACACGTGCTTTGCGTAAATTTTCCGTCATCAAACGTCCATCCGGATGCACCATTTCACCAAAACGCATACGCACCGTGGTACCCGCTGGACCATTAACGGTTAGACGAATATTTCCTGCTATGTTCTCACCAAGATCAAATATATACACGCCGGGCGATTGTTCCCGCAGTTTTTTCGGCGCAATTTCACGCGTGATGCGGACTGGTGGTCCACTGTACGCCTGTAAACGCACCGGACGTTGGAAACCATATTCTTCGTTACGCGTTCCCGTATTGTCTGAATAAGGAGCAATAATACTGCCTATTTCTTCCGCACGAATCACTGATGCCCAATTACTAGCATTGAAACTGGCCGTCGACCAATTTGGTTGTGCTAATCGCGCATCATAATTTTCACCCATTAACAAATCTGCTTCGCGCCACGGTCCAGCATCAGTAACTTGCCACGATGCATCAGTATTAATTTGTTCACGAGAACCATCTTCATACGTAATGTCGAGCTGTGCTAATAATGCTGGTGTTTTACCATAGAACATACGGCCAGTCTTATACGGACCATAACCAACTAACTTGCCATAACCAACGTAACCCGAATACCAACCATCCGCGACCACTGCACCAAGACAGTTATCGCCGACTTTTAGCAGAGCGGAAACATCGTGGGTACGCACATAAGCGCGCTTGCGATAATCGCTCCACCCTGGTTCAAAATACGCATCACTTACCGCTTGCCCGTTCAACCAACCATCAACTATCCCTAGTGCTGACACCGACCATAACGCACGCGCGACCGGTTTATTCAACGTAAAAGCACGGCGATACTGGCGCGCTGGTGGAAGAAATAATTTTTTTTGCTCCGTATGTACCGGATTAGAATCGCGCGCACTGATCCACAATGCTGTCCAATCACTGTCTTTTAATAGGGCCATGGTCCACATGGTGGGAACACTCCACGTCGAAGTGGAACCATCGGTACCCCACACGCGCACTTGCCACCAGCATTGCTGAGTCGACGACAATGATTTTCCGCGATAGATAATTTGCTGACTCGCTGAACTCGTTATTTCTCCACTGTCCCATAAATCACCGCTTTCTGCCTGTAATAATGCGGCACTGGATGCGACTAATATGCGATACGCGCGTTGCTGCCACGAACGTCTTTCCGTTGAAATGCGCCATCCCAAACGTGGAGCTTGGGTATCAATGCCCAACGGCGCCGTGCGATATTCACAACGCGGCTCAATAATGTTAACGCTATCTTTTGATTCAGCGGACTGAACGTTGCCGCAACACATCACCCTCGTTAATAATAAGAACCACGTTTTTCTTACCTGTTTCTGCACCAAGTTAGGATTCATAACAAGCTCTCCGATTGCCCGACATCACCATGATCTCGGAAACTAAAGCTAACAGGCATTCGCTGATCGTCGCCTAGTTTTTCCATTAGCACACGTGGGAATTGAGAGTGTGGTTTGATTGACTTTGCATCGGCCAAACGGTAGCCCAAGTAGCTGTTAATTTTCGTCTGATCTCTGTGACACTAAGGAGCAAAATTAACTCTTCCTACTGTCCGAAGATTCCATTTTGCTCTTTAATGTCACGGGGTGTGGGGCAAAGCCCCGCAGTAACAACAAACAGTTCAGCCCAGACGATAATGAACCTTTGGTTCCGGCTTGCTTGGACTGTGTTACAATTAACAATTCTTTTATCCGCTCGTTGAATATTTATCTAATCGTTCAGAAATATTATCCGCGAGCAGGAAATGTGCAGGTACAAGTTGTTCCATGTCCGGGAATACTCGCGATAGTAATATTACCATTCAACGATCGCATGTTACTAAAACAGGTGGATAATCCTAATCCGGTTCCTTGATTACCTTTGGTGGTATAAAATGGTTCGAAGGCGCTATAGAGGGTCGCCTCGTCCATTCCACAGCCGGTATCACTGACCGTCATAACCACCGAATCACCACCTTCCGAATCGCGACTACGACTCACGGTTAGGGTGATGGTACCTTCTCCGCTAATGGCGTCTTTAGCATTCACGACCAAATTCATAATAATTTGTTCTATCGATACGGTGTCTGCCATGATCTTCATCGGAGTATTCGGCA
>SYDV01000233.1 GCA_005801395.1 Planctomycetia bacterium
ACGAATACCACAAACTCTTCGACGAATACGCCGTCACCAACGACAAATTCGCAAACCTCTTGAAGCAAAACACCAAACCCTAACATCCACCACACATCAACAGGATCTGCGTCCGGTAGGCGGACAGGTGTCCTTATTTGGTATAATATCTTGGCCAGATTTCCCATCCGGTTAATTCGCTCAAGCCATAAAACAAAAAGCCCCGGATTTCTCCGGGGCTTTTTGCGGCACTTTGCCGTACGCGCGGCTTAGGCGTCGTAATACAGAGCAAATTCGTATGGGTTCGGACGTAGCTTGAGCGGTTCAACTTCGTTTTCGCGCTTATAGCTGACGTAGGATTCAATCATGTCTTCGGTGAAGACGTCACCGGCGGTGAGCCAGGCTTTGTCTTGTTCCATGGTTTCGAGCGCTTCTTCGAGGCTCTTGCAGGTACCTGGGATTTGCGCCAGTTCTTCTGGTGGCAAGTCGTAGATATTCTTATCCATTGGCTTACCTGGATCGATTTGATTCTTAATACCGTCAATGGCGGCCATCAGAATCGCAGCGGTGACCAAGTGAGCGCTGCCTGAAGCATCTGGGCAACGGAATTCGAAGCGACGAGCGTTATCGCCTTGAACGAATGGAATGCGAATCGACGCCGAACGGTTATTGGCCGAGTAGGCGAGATTCACTGGTGCTTCATAACCAGGGACCAAACGGCGGTAGCTGTTGGCACTTGGGTTGGTGAAGGCCTGAATCGATTTGCCGTGTTTGAGGATGCCGCCGATAGCCCACATCGCATTTTGCGACAATTTGCTATAGACGTTTCCAGCGAAGGTGTTTTTGCCACCTTTCCAGATCGACATGTGATTGTGCATGCCGCTGCCGTTGTCGAAGAACATAGGCTTCGGCATGAACGTGGCGGTTTTGCCGTGTTGGTAAGCGGTGTTTTTGACCGCGTATTTATACATATGAACAAAGTCGCCAGCAGTGACGGCCGTGCCGTATTTAATACCGATTTCACATTGGCCAGGACTTGCCACTTCGTGGTGATGCAGGTCAACTTCCATGCCCATGGTTTGCATGTTGGTGGTGATTTCGCTGCGGATATCCATCAACGTGTCTTGTGGCGTGGCTGGGAAGTAGCCGTGCTTGTGACGAATTTTGTGGCCTTGGTTGATGCCATCATCAATGCCAGTGTTCCATGGTGCTTCGGCTGAGTCGATGTGATAGAACGCCGATTGTGGCGAGCTTTGGTAACGAATTGAATCGAAGATAAAGAATTCAGGTTCTGGTCCGAAATAGGCCATGTCGCCAATGCCGGTGCTCTTCAAATATTCCAAGGCTTTGAGCGCGATGCCGCGTGGATCGCGAGTGTAGCGTTGGCCGGTACGTGGATCGTAAATATAACCAAAGAAACAAATGGTGGGTTGTTCACGGAATGGATCGACGAATACCGTGCTGGCATCCGGCTTAATATTCATGTCCGATTTTTCGATGCCCTGCCAGCCACGAATAGAACTGCCGTCAAATGGCAGGCCTTCTTCAAACAAATCTTTCGTCAGGCGATGTGCCGTGATGGTGAAATGTTGTAAGGTGCCGAACATATCGCCGAACATGATGTCGACGTATTTCGCGCCATGGTCCTTGGCGAGTTGGAGGGCTTTTTCAATACTCATAGAAGGCTCCTAAGCAAAGAATCCGCTAGCGATTTTAGCTGCGGGGGGTGCGGGCGGGGCGCGAAGGCTAGCCGCCTCAAAAGGTGGGGCAAGATCACTGATGTCAGTGTGTGAGTAACTGAGCGATTTTTGAGCTAGCGCTTGTGCTTCGCCCTAAAACCGAACTTCCTGCTGTCGCGATACGCGCAACAGCAGGAAATTGTTTTCAGCTTAAATCGCTTCTGGGCCGCGTTCGCCAGTACGGATGCGAATGCAGTCAGTCAGCGGCATGATGAATATTTTGCCGTCGCCAACTTTACCTTCTTCACCAGTGCGACCAGCGCTGATGATGGCTTTGACGGTTGGTTCCACGAATTCGTCATTCACGGCAATTTGCAGCTTCACTTTGCGCAGTAAATTGACGGTGTATTCGTGACCGCGATAGATTTCAGTGTGGCCTTTTTGGCGTCC
This sequence comes from Planctomycetia bacterium, assembly GCA_005801395.1. The sequence goes on from SYDV01000233.1 coordinate 2,109, forward strand.
GAATCCTTGCACGTCGGTGATGGTTAGGCGCACGACTTCGACTTCGTTGAGCGCTTCTTTAACGGCTTCCAGCTTTGATGGCTGAATGATGGCCTCGATCATTTTCATGAATATTTCCTTGAGTTTTAGCTGTGTTAGATTGGATAAGGTGTGGGCATGCTAAATCGCCATCCGAGCGGGACTAGTCCCCGCTCGGATAGACTCTTCTGATTACTGGTTATAGCCTTCTTCACCGTGTTGCGTGATATCAAGGCCTTCTTCTTCTTGGTCTGCCGTGACGCGCAGGCCAATGGTGTATTTGATCGCTAAGAGAATAACCAATGAACCAACACCACTGAACAGAACGGTAACGAGCACCGCGCTAATTTGGTTCATTAATGGACTGGCTTCGCCTGCAATAATCTCGGCGTAGTAATAACTGCCACCTGGCCACATGGTCAGGGCTGGGATAGCTGCGTTGACATCAAGATTTAAGAACAACCCGGTTGCCAAAGCGCCCCAGATTCCACCTACACCGTGAATGCCAAAGGCATCGAGCGCATCATCGTAACCGAGCATCATTTTCAGGTAGCTCACCGTGGTAAAGCACAGTCCACCAGCAACGGCACCGATAACCAAGGCACTGGCAGGTGTGACAAAACCACACGCTGGAGTAATCGCGACTAAGCCAGCAACTGCGCCTGAAATAGCGCCCAGAACCGTTGGTTTACCACGAATAATCCACTCCGCTAACGGCCATGTAATGGCTGCGGCTGCGGCTGCGATTTGCGTATTAGCAAAGGCCAACACGGCCAAGCCGCCAGCGCCCAACGCTGAACCAGCATTGAAGCCGAACCAACCAATCCACAGCAAACACGCGCCAATAAAACTCAGCACGATCGAATGCGGTGGGAAAGGACGTTCAGGGAAACCCTTACGCTTTCCAACCACGATGGCACAAATTAATGCCGCAATACCAGAAGAAATATGCACCACGGTGCCACCAGCAAAGTCAAAGGCTGGAATCGCTGCAGCAGCGTTCCACCAATTCATGTAGCCATCGACGCCCCACACCATGTGCGCCATTGGACAGTAAATTAAAACCAACCACAGTACGGAAAATAAAACCATGGCTGAGAATTTCATGCGCTCAGCAAACGCACCAGTTATTAACGCCGGGGTTATGATGGCGAACATCAATTGGAACAAAGCATAAATACCAAAACTAATGGTAGGGGCATAATCGTAGCTAATTGGATAACGATTACCGTCAGCAAACAAAGCGGCATCCCACACCACGCCGGCGAGGAATGAATATTTTCCTGGATCGCCAAAAAATGGGTTTCCAGGTGCGAATGCGAGTGAGAAGCCAAAAATCGTCCATATCACGGTGACGATGCCCATTATGGCAAAACTTTGCATCATGGTACCAAGAACGTTTTTGCGACGTACTAGGCCGCCGTAAAAAAGCGCTAAACCAGGAGCGGTCATCAAAAGGACGATGGCACAAGCGATCAACATCCAGGCATTATCGCCACTGTTGATACCAGTTTCTAAAGTCCCTGGTAAGGCGTTACCGTCTTTATCCTTTTTCTGTGCGTAAGCACCAAACCAAGCGCCTGATGAGGCAATTTTCGCCTCAATGTCTGCGTCTTTTGTCTTGGCTTTCTCGATTATCTCCGCCATCGCCTTTTCGTCAGGCGTTGGCTCTTTCGGGGCCTCAGTGGCAGCCGCAGCTGGCGCAACAGGTGCAACAACGGTTGCTGCAGGAGCGGGGTCCTCTGCCCAGAGGGCACTACCGCAGCCGATTGCCAGCGCGGCGAGGATGGTAAGGGCATGGCGCATCATATGCGAAGATCCTTGAAGTAAGGTGGACAGAAAGGCTGAGTCGTTCATCCCTTAGGCAAACGGCGCTCCGTATTTCTGTCTCCCGTCGGAGACAGAAAACGTAATCCTATTATAAACAATTGGTTACGTTTATTTTGTACGATTTGCTTATTTATGAAACAGATC
>SYDV01000234.1 GCA_005801395.1 Planctomycetia bacterium
ATCTTGTAAGCGTGCCAATACCAACGTCATGAAACTGTCATCATTCATATCACGTTCGAGCAAACGATTCAAACTGGTCATCGTGGCAACTGGCGTGTCGCCACGTTCATGCAAAGCACGTAAAAAAGCACGCGCGGTGCTCATTAACATCGCGGCGGCAATACCGTGACCACTGACATCGCCAACGACGATATCTAATTGTCCATCTGGAGTTGGAATAAAATCAAAATAATCGCCGCCGGTTTGATCACATGAACTACACCAACTCGCCATACGCCAACGCGGATGACTAGGCGGTTTTTCGGGCAACAAACTTAATTGAATTTGACGCGCTAAATCTAATTCATTTTCCATGCGCAGTCGATCACGATCACGCAAAATTAATTGCGCATTATCAATCGCCACGGCTGCTGAACCGCAGAGAGCAGACAGCACTTGTTCATCATATGCATTGAAAGGCTCACCTGAATTTTTATTCAATGCTTGGATAACACCAACCACCGAACCACTGTAATTTTTTAACGGCATACAAATAATGCTACGGGTAATATAGCCACTGATCCGATCATGATCGCGATTAAAGCGCGCATCCGCATACGCATTCGGAATATTCACGGTCATTCCGGTTGCGGCCACGCTGCCCGCAATACCACTGCCGAGCGGCAAACGAATTTCACGCGCCCCCTGTGATACCCGCGTCACTAATTGTTGTCGTTCCGCATCAACTAAAAATAAACTGGTACGATCAGCGCCTACGATTTTTGACACCGATGAAACGATCAAGCTGAGCAAACGATCTAAATCACGTTCACTACCCATCGCTTGGGAAATCGACATGACCGTTTGAAAATCTCTGGCTAAGCGATCAGCGTCCTGTTTCATTGGTTAGCAATATACCTTAAAAAAGTCTGGGAAGGGAGCACCAATTACCCGCCACACAGGCTGACCGCCTCGTGTTGTGTAATTCACGCTACCCCTGCCGTTTTTTCATTCTCGTTACATCAAACGCAAATACTCCGCGTTAAAAACGCGGAGTATTTGACCCTCTTCACTCAGACAGATCGCATAAAATACGATCTGCGGCAGCTTGAGCTTAAAGCTTGAGCTTTCGCTTAGCCTTCAGCTTTTTTGGCTGACTTAAATTCTTTCCAGAAGGTGTCAGGCATATCGAGAGCGATTTTCAAAGCACCATTCGAACCAGCGTATTCTGGTTCTTCAACGGTTTTGACTTTTCCGCCGCCGTATTCGTTCAGCGCTTTTTCAATCGCTAAGCCAAGACCTTGGATGCGACATCCGCCGCCGCCGAGCAACACGTTGTTACGCATTTTGGCTTGGAACTCAGGATCGTAGGTAGCAATCAAGTCTTGCAGCGCTGCGATCGTTGGAGGAACCAACGAATAGCACGCTTTGTAGACCAATTCGGTCAGATCAAACTTGGTTGGTTTACCCGCGACTGGCAACATTTCATGCACTTCATCCATACGTGTCGACACCGAGGCGTGACGTTCTTTAATTTCGCGCACCATGTTGATGGAGAACTGAGCTTCAGGATATTTTTCTTTGATCAGGTTGGCCAATAATTGGTCAATTGCGTCACCAGCGATGGTGTGCGTGCGTTGATCTTCAGGATCAGGCATTTTACCATGCACGCGGCATAAGTCGGTGGTACCAGCGCCGATGTCGACGACCAACGTGTCATCAAGGAAATCAAGGCCGTACGCCACAGCGAACGGCTCGGAAGTTACGATCACGGAGTCGATGCAATTCGCAGCGGCTTCCAAAATGGTTGCTTTACCTTCAACACTGGCTTCGGCGGGCGCGCCAACTACGGCGTAAATGGTTGCCCCTTTGGCGGCTTTGGCCTGCGCCACGACGTGTTCAACTAAATCTTTAATCGCTTTTTTCGTTTCGCCGGTGTCTTTGGCACCTTTGACTTTAACCGAACCACCCGCGAGCGGACGGAAAACATTGAGGGACATACGATTATCTAAGGCTTCTTTGCCATAGATGGTTTCGCGTCCGCCCATTTTCTTTTTCGCAACGTGATCTTTTGGATAACCAACATAAGACCACACGGTCGTGCGGATACCGGTTGAAGACGTCAGCGACGTACGGCTAGTGCCAAGGTCGATGCCAAGATAGACGATGTCAGACATAGAAGACTCCTGCGTATGAGATCAACGGTTGTCGCGTTGCTGACAACCAGATGGTGGTGAATGAAAAAGTCCTTGAGTGATACTCGTTCCTAATGGCAAACGCCACCAAGAAGTGGATGGAAAAAGAGGTGATAAAGAGCAAAAAGAGCGTTAGCGACGTTCCAGCGGTGGTGGTCCTTTGCCTAGCACGGCAGAGACATCCATACGTTTGATTCCGTGTTCATTAATATCTTGAGTCAGGTTAGCCAAAGGTTTCACCTCCCACACTTCATCATCTGGGTTCGCTTCGGGTTCGCCTGAAGATTCTTGATTGGAATCATCATTACTTTCCGATTGTCCCGTCGTATCAGACGACGCCGCTTCTTCCTCAGCTACCACTTCTACCTTAGCAACGGTTGCAACTGGGGCACTTGGAAGTGTTGGGGCATCCGCTTTTGCAGCCGCTGGTTCGTCGGTGACTTTATTAAGTTCAATGCCCAAGGACTGCCGTAATAAACGGTTCTCGTCCAAAATGCCTTTCATTAAGGCGAGTTTCTTTTCCTTATTCGGGTCTTCACTCTTCAGGCCGGCAGTAAACACATTACGTAAAGCGCCGCCGCCTTGCGATTCCAAGAATGCGGCAAAACGCTGAGCCTCATCACGTTGGCGTTCACTTTCATCCAACGATCCGGCCAAGCGACCG
>SYDV01000235.1 GCA_005801395.1 Planctomycetia bacterium
GAAGCAAAACACCAAACCCTAACATCCACCACACAGCAACAGGATCTGCGTCCGGTAGGCGGACAGGTGTCCTTATTTTGGATCTGTTGAAATTGGAGGTGTAAGGCATCTCAATCTTCTCCCCGGGTCGCGATTGCGAGACGATCAAATTCTTTGCTGTCCAACTATCATCCCTTGGTTCGATACGGAGGTTTCCGTTTTTATTACAGTATAACCACTAAGCCACTGGAGCGTCATAGTTTGGAGGATAACTGCACCATGTCGAGAATTTCCGACGCAGAGAACCGTCTCGGGAATGCATTGATCTCAAAAACGTCTATTTGGTCGAGCTAGAGCGCTCATAAAAACGTCCAAATCAAGAGTTTTATCATTGATTCCCGGTGTTCTTTACACTTTACGTACAAGACCTCTGCCAGTCTGTTTGGTCCCTTCCGGCTCGACCGATGCCTCATAACGTCCCGCCCATGGTGCCAATCAAATCGACGATCCTGCGGCTTGAGCGCGAGATTCAGCAAGAACATGCCCGGGCCTTAGCGGCCATGCATCAGGCCTACGACCATTTGTCGTTGGCGTGTTTGGATGCGGCGCGTGAACGAGGATATTTGGGCGCGGATCCCTTAGGTGCGTTGGGGCATTTGTTGGCTCCCGCACCGCTGGCGAATCAAATCGGTGAAGAAGCTCTGCAATTGTGGCGCACGTTCTTTTTGTGTTTTCGTCCAGATGAAGCCGCTTTTGAAGCCGCGCAATTTCAGGAACGCGCGGGTCAACTCAATGAACGGGTTAACAATTTACAACCAGGGGAGCGTCCAGATTTAGCGATGACGGTTGAATTGGTGCAAACCTTGTGTGGTTTGTGGGAAGAGCGTCATCAGGCGATTAGCGGGCGTTTAGATATTCTGATCAATGAATTATCGAGCAACCAGGCTAAATTAGGATCTGTCCAATTAGCAACGGCCCATCAAAGCGATGAACTACAACGTATTAATCAAGTGGTTGGCGGTGCGCTGTCAGAATTAAATGAACCAGTTACAGAGAGCGAGCCATTAGGGCTCCAAGTGGGTCGGGCATTTACTCGCTATCGCACGGATTTGGCAGCCAGTCGCCGTCATGCGCAAGGAATGATTGCGGCAACGCGGCGTTTATTGGAAGCCTTAAATGCGATTGCGACACGGCGTGAAGTTCCGCCATTACCACCGGAAGCCGAAGGCATTGTGGCCGAAGTGCGTAAATTAGACGAATCGCGCCGTGAATTAGAAGGTACGGTGCGCGAAATGCGTAGCCAAATGGCGAAATTAGAAGCCGAACGACATGAATTAATGGAAGAAGTCGCCGCGCGTGATCGTCGACTCAGCCGTTACGAAGAAGGTGACGAAGGTAAATTAGACGAACGTCTGCGTTTATATCGACAAGCTTTTACTGAATTGGAAACGGGACGCGATCCGAAAGCGTTATTGGCGCAAGTGCGAAAACTTGAACGAGTCATTACCATAGGTGGCGAAGAAGAAGCACATGCAGCACGGGTTGCTGATCGTCATTTAGCTGAGATGGCAAAATGCCTGGGTGATTTGCGATTAATTGTGTCGTTGGCGGAAGACCCCAAACGTTATCGCCCGCGGATGTTTGGTAGTCGTTATGAATTTAAAACCTTACGCGGTCAAATTGCCGCTACTCGTGATGCTTCAAGAGATTTGGTTGAATATTTAGATCGTTCACGTTGGGCACTCGGCGTCACCGTATTGGCCAAGGCCGTGCCAAAATTACGCGCGGTGTTTCGCGAAATGGTGTCGTTGGTCGCAGAATGGCGGCAAAAATTGGGCGATCCTCCGCCGGTCTCTATTACCATTAGTTTAGATGGCGGCAGTGGTATTTTGGCTTTGCCCGCCATTTTAGCGAGTGACTTAGAAACCGTGTTGCGAAAGCGCGCCAAAGCGGGACCGGCAGCGATGAGCATTGGTCCAGTGTTGGAATCGTGCGTTGAGCTGTACCACAAAACGCTGGAACAAGCGCGCGGTGACACCGTGGCGCGGGCCGAAGTAGGGAAGCGCGAAAGTGCCATTCAAATCGTGGAACGTTTAGCGGCGGAATTATCCAATTTGGCGGCGATGTGTGAAACCACTTTTTCAGAAGCCGCTGCCCACGAGTTTAAATTGAGCGAAACCGATAGCGCCTTGCTGGCTGATGATCACGTCCTGCGCCTAGCCCTGCAGAATTTAGATGGTGCATGCGAGGAATTCGCTGCCTTGCCCAATGCGCCGGAGCAAAAGTTCACCGAATTGCCCGGTCGCGGCAAAGACTTTGACAAGTTCTTGAGTTGTGGACGTCAACGTGCTGAATGGCTCGAAGAACTCGGCTTGTACCGGATTCTGGTTAGCAGTTGAAGCAACACGGGGGTGGCCCACTCGTATTGCTGACTTCCGACCGGCGCATCGGGCCTTAGCCTACGCCCCCGAGGTCCGCCGATGAACGCTGCTCGTTGGATATTGATTGTCGCTACTACCGCTCTGTTGCTGTACATGGCAATCGATCGTTGGCGTGAACCGCAACAATTAGAGCGGGTAAGTAAAAGTTTAGATCGCCTTGATTTAGCGCTGCAAGAACTCGCGCGGACGCAAAAACAATTGGCTGACGCGATGGCAAAACAGCCAGCGCAAATCATGGTCACGAGTGGGAATGACGGTGGATCGACTTCAGTCACAACGGCACCAACCGTTGACCCTAAAGTTCAAGACGGCAACCCGAAATTGGGCGTTAATTTTTTAATCCCTTATGATCGCTCGCATTATCGTCCGGAACGGCAGGGGGGCACGCTTAAAGCATTCAGTGAAACGCCACGACGCCTAAATCCATTAACCGATAATTCAGCTACCTCGAATGATGTGCATTCGCGCTGTAATGATTCGTTGTGCGATCGTCCGGCCAAGCATCCTGAACAATGGAGCGCTGCATTAGCTGAATCCGTTATTATTAGCAACGATTATAAAACCTACACCTTCACCATCCGTAAAGGGGTGAAATGGCAACGCCCTAGTATCGCGATACAACCCGCCTATCAGTGGCTTGCTAAAGATGTCGAACTGACGGCACACGACTTTAAATTTATGCTTGATATGATTCTTGATCCAGCGGTCGATTGTCCGGCAATGCGTAATTATTATGAGGATGTGGATCGCGCTGAAGTTGTGGACGATTATACACTTACAATCTTTTGGAAACGCAAGGTTTTCACCAGCTTATCTTTCTCCATGGGTTTAGCGCCATTGCCGCGTCACATCTATGGATTTAATGCTGATGGATCAGTGGTGCCGAAGGAACAATTGGGTGTGACATTTAATAAGCATTGGTTTGATGAGATTCGTGGCGTAGTCGGTGTCGGTATGTTCATCTTAGATCAATACGAGCCAGATAAAGTTATGGTGTTTCGTCGCAATCCTGATTATTGGGGAGCGCCGTTGCATTTCGATAAATTGGAATGGAATTTAGAAATAAAGAAGCCGGACGCGCAGTTAATCGCCTTTAAAAATGGCCAAGTGCACATGTATAGCTTGTCTCCACTCAAATATAAGAGCGAAATAATTGACCATAAAGAATCACGATTTGCGGCGATTGACCCAGCTAATCCCAAAGCTGGTCGTGAGGGTGAATTAGCCTGGGAACGTTTCAAAAGCATGTCGTTTAGTTACCTCGGATGGAATATCCGGCGTTCATTATTTAAAGATCGTCGCGTACGCCAAGCCATGACCCATGCGTTTCCCAAACAACGCATAATAGATGAAGTATTATTTGGTCTTGGTCAAAGCATGTGGTCGGACGTGCATCCAGATAGCCAATACTGCAATAAGGATCTAAAACCTTATGACTTTGATTTAGCTGCGGCAAAGAACTTGCTAAGCGAAGCTGGTTGGACTGATACGGATGGCGATGGTGTGATTGATCAAGAAATCGACGGAAAAAAGACGAAATTTTCGTTTATGATTAAATATTACGCTGACAGCCCGGAATGGGATAGTTCGTTGCTGATATTTAAAAATGAACTACGCAAAATTGGTATCGAATTGGAGCCTAAGCCGTTCGAGTGGAAAGAATTGATGCGCGTTTATGAAGATAAAGATTTTGATGCCGTTGTCGGTGGCTGGCGTATGGATTGGGATGTCGATTATTTCCAATTATGGCACTCAACCCAGGCCGAAGTGCAAGGGGGGAGCAATCATTGCGGTTTCGTCAATAAACGAGTCGATGAACTCGCCGATAAATTGCGTCTGACTTTTGAAACCAGTGAACGTATTGCGATAGCC
>SYDV01000236.1 GCA_005801395.1 Planctomycetia bacterium
GCAGAACTTGGGCGTTCTTGTGTTGACGTCAAGTGCGCGACAGATTCCATTTCGAGGGTTATCCCTGATTGCATTCAGACCAATCACCACTCAGCAGAGCGATTAAATACAGTCATCAATGAAAATGGGATGACTTCGCATCACTTCATCCGGCAGTTGCTCTTTCCAACAACGCCCTGAAAAACCACACGATGGTAATGCCCAAAAAACGATTCATTCATAAATCATGAGAAAACAGAATTAACAACTAGGGGCCTCTCTCTGATGCACTCCCAGCCGCCGCGTCACCCAAATCCCAATCCCAGCGGTTGCCAAACCGCCAAGCAAATCCCACACATAATGTTGCTTGGTCGTTAAAATAGTCAGCGTAAATGGCAAGAAGATCAACCACAGCCACCAGCGATGTTTAGGAAATGCCCGCCCAAAAGCCCAACAACCGACAACCGGCGACGTGACATGCCCCGAAGGAAAACAATTTGCGGGGGTGTCAACGATTAACAGCCAACGATACCAATCATCATAAAATGCCGTTCCCGTCGGCACTGGTGGGCGTTCTATCACCGTTGGCCACAAGACGAAAACCGTATAATTGATAACGACTCCAATGGTTAATGCGACCATCGCTCGCCAAAATAATCGTTGGTCATCAATCAAGGCAGGTAAATACATAAACCAAATCAACATAAAATATGGTACCACCGTCCAAGTCCAAAATGGCATCTGTTGATCAATAGAGGACAGCGGCAGAAAAGAGGGCGTGAAAAATTGATGACGATTGGTTATGACGTAAAACACATACAGTATGCTGGTCCAAACGATGATGATTATTAATCGCTTAGCGATGCTCTGCGCTTGAATCATGGAAAAATTAACACCGCAGATGAACCCGCAATCGCCAACAAACATTGCAAAAACCAACGGCGATGATCAATGGGTAACGCACGACGATCTGGCGTGATCAATAAAAAAAGTATTAATCCAAACAATACGCCGCAAGAGATCGTGAGGAGTAATCGCCAAAGCTCCAAGAAGGGTGTGCCATTGAGCATAATGGCCGTTGGTAAGACGATACAAATAACCATCAGCGACCAAATACATGGCACTAACCAATACCATGACACTTGCGGTCGACGGTGCGCCTCGTTCATCAAGCCAATTACTCCCAGGTGAATAGCATAAGCACCGGCAGCGGCCAAGACCCAGCGCGGTTCACCATGCGCCCGTGTATCCGCTAATAACCACACCAATCCGGAAAGAACGATTGATATGGGAATGATTGATTGATGATTACGAGTCTTGTCTATTGGCGGAAAAAACAACGCGTAACAGATGAAAACAGTTGTTGGAGCGACTAACCATAGCCATCCACCCGCTGACCAAATAACAAAACCTAATACTGCACAGGCTAAAACTCCCGCATCATCTAAGGTCGTGCGACGGCGCCACCACCAGCTACCAAAGGCCAACATCACTATTACCACAGTGCCTTCTATTAATTCCGATAAGGGCAAACCAATACACTCATCGATCAACAATACGCCAGCAATCGGAATAAAAAGATTATCAAATCCTTCCCAGGCTAACGCTTCTACTAACATTAATAATATCGCCATGTTGCAGGCAATTAACAGTGAATCCGCCCTGCCAATTGGCGTAAATAATAATAAAGGCACATGCACAACGATAAAGGTGGCGGCGGCAAAACCCAATGATCCTTCCCAAGATTTCCGTCCCCCTGCAGCTGAATACTGCATACGTCCATACCAAGTGCCAACTAACGCTGCGACCGCATCAGAAACAGCCAAGACTAACATCGGCAAACTAAAGCGTATCCAATCTCCAGGCGCTAAACTCCAAGCAACCGCTGCGGCGATAGGAAAACAAAATTCACCCCATGATAGACGTTCGATATCGTGCAATGATGAACCAAGACCTCGTCGTAAACGCGGTATCCATCGTACAGCGGCCAAGGCGAAAACGGCGACCATGGCAAGACACCAAACCGGCCAACGATCAACAAATAGCCACGGAAAACAGGCCACGACCAAGCCTAATTGCACATGCACCATTTTTCGCGCCACTTCACCTGATACCAAACCTAAATAACGCACACTGGCGGCGAAGCCAACAGCCACGGACAAAGCCACAGCCACCGCGATAATACCATACAGTGGATTCGTCAGCCACATCAGCGCAATTCCTCAACCACCACTGCGCTATAAAAGAATGCTTTATCAGCGGCTAATAAACTTCGACCCAGATCCACGTGCGCAATCAGTTGATTTGCCATGGTATCAGGACGGCTGCGCGGCACTAACATGTTCCAATAAACCAATCGTCCACCTGGACGGCCTGCCGTGACCATACGTTGTAATGCCGCGTGAAAAACATCGCGGCCCATATATTCAAAAATATCACTCAAATTAAAGCGATCGACACTGGCTGGCCCTAATTGATCAAGCGCATCTTCCACCGTGCCTAAACGCCACTCGAAACGATCTAAGCGATTACGAATCACATCAAATGCTTCCGGACGAAGTGCGGCGGGCAATGCTTCGCCATGCGTGCCGGATAAAATCCACTGTAAGTATGGATTTTCGGCTGGCGCTAATTCGGTCAGTGCATGGGTTGCGCGCGCACGTATGCGATCTGCGACTGACCCTTCTACATAACGAAAGAACGCAGGATCACGGCCTTTACGTCCCATGACGAAGCGGGAAAAGAAAATAGCAAAAAGCCAACGCCAACGCCAGGTATTCCACTGCTGATCATGAAATAGTTGCCGTTCTTCGCGTGACCGTGGCAATAATAATGAAGCGATGCGATCGCGATTATGCACCCACGGTAAAATACGATTTCGGAAAGTGGAAAAATAACGTTCGAATTTGCCCGCTCCGCCAATTCCATCAGCAATTGATTGAGGGTGCGCATCCCAAAAACGCTGCACTTCATCGGTCAAAAGACCGCGACAACGTTGATACAATGCCGAACGATCATCGCCTGGGCGACTGCCGATCAGGCGCAGTAACTCTGCGTGTTCTAATGTACGATACGCCGCCACCCGTAAAGCCACACAGGCTAATTGCGCTGGATTTAAATCGACGGCAATAACGCGCGCCGGATCTTTCGTCAGCAACGCTAAACAATTATCGCCTGCTGATGCAATACCAACACAGGTGTCACCTGGGTTAATGGCTAAACCATCCATTAAAATGTCGGCATCTTCCCAACATTGCGCGTATCGAATCGCTGAAAATTCAGCGTGTTGGGCAATTTCGGTCATGGCGTTGCTACCCCAGCGTTATCGGTTTTCATACCGCTTTGTGAAGCTGGTGAAGCTGAAGATAATGGTGGCGTGGCTGTTTTCACTTTACGCACCATCCCAGTTGCACCGTCTAATTCAATAAGGTCATCATCACAAATCCAGGTTGTTGCATCAGCTAATCCCACCACGGCAGGCAAACCTAATTCACGTGACACAATAGCACTGTGCGACAGCAAACTGCCACGTTCAACAATTAAACCTGCGGCTGCTGGAAACAGCATAATCCAACCTGGGTCGGTGCGCTCTGCGACTAAAATCGTACCTGCCGGTAGTTCCACTCCACGTGGATCGCGTACGACACGGGCCTGACCACAAACAATCCCTGGGCAACAACCAGTTCCTTTTCGTTCATCGCCATGGGCCTCCGCTGGTGCAGCGTTAGACAGTGGCGCGAAAAAATTATTTGAGACACCCACCCAACCACGGGTTGGGAATCGATCTGCTGGTGTCACTGCGCTACGATAGCGAACGTACGATTCACTACGTACCCGGGCCAAGGCGCGTAAATCATCGCACGCCAGGGTACCACTGACAAAGCCCATGACTTCCTCTAATTCCAAATAATATACATCTCGTGGTTGATCCAACTTACCAACCGCGTGTAATCGTTGGCCTAATGCGTTTACGATATTGCGCACACGGCCAAATAATCGCGTACGTTCAAAACGTAAGTTTTCACGATCACGCACGCGAGCGCGAGCATTCTTAAGCACCCAGGAAAATATGACTCCTCGCAATGGACGCCAAGCGAGTCGTTGTGCGACGGTTGCTTCAGCAGCCTTTCGCGCCGTTAATGCATGATCAATGGTCACTGATTCGGTACGTGCCGCAAAATGTCCAACCGAACGCAACAACGGCATGGGATCATCAACCAGAGTTAAACTTTCTAATTTTAACTCTTCCAAACAACGATCACCGAATTGGTTCAAATACGCTTCTAGCGCTTGAAAAAAAGCCGGTTTAGTGCGAACGGCTGCCATCACGGCGCGACGTTCGCCGCTGCGCAGTAACTCGGAAAAAACAGCATCATCACGTATCAATGCTGCCAGCTGTCGTACGCGCGCGGCAGGTTCAGCACTAATCACGCCGCCATCGCCGCCGACCAAATCATTTTGCAAGGTGCCATCGACATCAGCACACCAGCTAACACACAGTTTACTCAATACACCATAATAGATCATGGCAAAGAAATCATTGACTAGTGGCGCGTCCCAGCGGGTTAATAATTGTCGCTCAAGCGTACGGTACGCCGTCACTAATTCATCCGCTCGCTGATGGTCATATGGCACGGCCGGCTCTGCTAATGCCGACTGTAAGCGTTTATAAAAATTCGTTATTTGCTTACTCATTGTCCACTGATTCCGCACTAACCCCATGATACTGCGGGTAAAATGCACGGTGTCACGCAAACGTTCCCAGGTCGTGGGTGGAGTAAATTCATGGGCGAGTTCCGATGGCAGACCTTCTTTCACTCCCATCATTTGTTCCATGAAACCACGATTCGCCTGAAACCCAGGCAATAAAGCCAACACGCGATACCAATTCAATAAGTCGTAATATACCCGACCACGAATAATGCCGATCATGGTGCGAAAGGTATCTGCATGCTGATCAATTTTCGCTAACTGAACACCCATAATACGACAGAATTGGCGATAAACTTCTTCGTAAGCACGTCTAGCAAAGGTATAAGTCAGGGGCGTGGTGATACCGCCATAGCTTTCCGCTATATTACTATTATCCCACAATGCCGGACGCCCATCTGGATCGGGCAACATGCCCAGCGTGGTAATGGGTCGCGATTGTAATAAATATAATTTCCCCGCCTGATAAGCCCATTCGATATCCTGTGGACGACCACAACACGAAGCACATTGGCGCGCTAAGACAGCGACGGCCTGGACCTGTTTATCAGATAAAGATGGTGCCGTACTATTGACCACCATCTCATCAGCAACCCCTTCACCGGCACCGGGCTTCGGACGATGCGCATGAGTTTTATTCACAATTATGCGTTCATTAATCATGCCCGCACGATCCACGCGCCAAGTGTCCGCATCTCCATCGCCACCGACTAATTTGGTGCCCAATCCGAAAACAGCAGAAACCACCGCCTGCCCCCAACGGCCACTCACTGGATCGACGGAAAATGCAACGCCGGCTGTATCAGCATGGATTAATTGCTGGATTAATACCGCCGGTGGTTGCGGTGCTCCTAATCCGCGACTAGCTCGGTAGGCAACCATGCGTTCACTAAATGCCGATTGCCACACGGCGATTATTTTTTCAATGACCTCCTGCGGGCGAACTGCCAAAAATGAATCTAATTGCCCCGCAAAACTATGTTCACCGCCGTCTTCATCACTGGCCGATGAGCGCACCGCCAACAACCCCTCAGGACCAGCTAAAGCCGTCGCCGCTGCGATCCATGCCTGGGCAATATCATCTGGCACCTCCACTTGTCGGTCATCTTGCGCATTAACACGGCACGATTTCCAAGCCGATGGCGTAATTACGAACCACGCTGGTATTGGTAAAGCAAACGCGCCCAACGCATGCAAAGCTGCCGCTTTACCACCAAATTCTTGTACCGTTCCACTCGCCTCTGGACCAATAATCCATGTTTCAGCCATGCATATACTCCTGCACTTGCGGTAATATTCCTAAAGCGCCATACAACAGCAGCGTCCATAATCCGGCGACTAGTTCGATACGCTTTCCATCACCTGGTTGACGACGACGAATAAACCACAAGGCCATTATGCCAGTCAGGATTACTCCACCCGTTAATGTGACGCCAACTAACCAAGCGGCATGCGCCTCAACAGCAGCGAAAGTCGCCAACACCGCCGTCACCAAAACCATGAGCCACCACGCCAGCACGGCGCGACCTGCGCCCCATAATACCGTGTAGGTTTCGACTCCGGTTTCTTCATCCGCTGGGCTGCGAATTTTACGGCCTAGTTCAATGACCACACCATTCGTTAAACTTGCTGCAAGAAAGAAAAATAACCCTGTAGGCGGTTGACTGATCGTTGGTACCCAATCGCAGGCAGTCGCGTATAAATCAACCAACGGCATGATAAACATATGCGACCACAGATAAATAATCGAATGACGTTTTAACCACGTACGACAGCCAAATTCTACCGACATCGCCGCTAAATAGATCCAAGCAATGGCGAGCACGATGATCTGTGTTGGCGACCACCACAGCGCTAGGGTCAATTGCACCACCGCCGCAGCGACGAATAGCCACCCTAATTCACGTAAACGAACCAAGCCGCGCGGCACTGGGCGATAGGGACGCCAACGAGCATCTTCTTCGGCGTCCTTAAATTCATCAGCAATGCGCAATTGCAAAAAAAACAATAAACTCGACACGAAAGCAACAACTACGGCACCGATGGCGGGCCAAGATGCGCCGCGTAAATGTGATGAAAATGACACCGCACAAAAGCTAAAGGCAAGAATGAGTGGACCGTGTCCCATCAGCGGAAAACGCTCACGCTGATAAATCCACCAACGCGTGAATCTTTGCACCTCAACCATGGGGAGACGACTTTGGCGTCTTGCGCGATAATTTTTCTTGTCGCTCTCGGGCTAATCGTTGATGAGCGCGAGTAAATTGACCGCTGGCCAACGCACCAATGATTGACAATTCACCGGCGAGCGCTGCGCCCGCGCA
>SYDV01000237.1 GCA_005801395.1 Planctomycetia bacterium
AATTGAGCTTGGCTTCAGAGCGATAGAACGCGGGTTCTTAATGATATCTTTCCAGTCAATGTGCCAGGCGGGTTTTTTCTCAGGAAAATTTTCAATGATTTGTAAACGAATCGGCTCCTTCAACAGTTCTCGTTTTTCTTTTTTGTCAAAAATTGAGGCAACATCGCCATCTGCATCAATTCCCACGCGATAACGATTATTTTCTAATTTTTCGTTGGTGATGCTTAATTCAGAGGCGAGTGGCGAAGATTTTTCTTCAAGTGAAAACACCGCGCAACCAACCGCTGGTAATCTACCGATAAAAATCACGTGACGCTGACCATTAAAATCAGTCGTTACCTGGGTTGCCAAGGCTTTGCCTTCCGCGTCGAACACCGTGAAATCAACGGCTTTTGCTAAGGACGGCGGCACCATCAGGTCGATGGTGTCTTCTCGAGCGAAGGAGAGCGGATTAAATACCACCAATGGCAAACCTGGTACCTGGGTATCCAAACCACGAGCAAGGGCACCTACCGCATCATTAAATACGCCGCCAAATTGATTCAGCGCAATAATGCCGTCATTCCATGCATATTCGTAAGCCTTGGGCACGCTGGTTCCTGGCACCGCATCGTGGAATTGATTGCGCAACGCTAAACCCCAGGCCGAATAGAGCGCTTCCGTTGGATATGGCGCAGCGCCTAGCAATTCCGCAGCGACCGAGGCTCGCTCACTGGCATCACCTATTATTTCAGCCAAACGATTAAGCCGTTTCATGTAGGCCTGTGACGTAATGGTGCCAGTCGAATGTTCGGTCAGCAATAATTCGCCGGTGTAACTGGGGAATTTTTCAGCTTGAGCATTGCTGACAGCGCGAAACATGGCATCACCTTGATCAACGATGACCCGCACTGGCCCAGGTTGGGCGTACGATTGTTCCATGCTTTTCAGGGAAATTTCATAAGGTGCGCCACCGCGATCGCCGCGACCATTATAAATATAATCGAGCGCTAACCCGGAGGTCTTTCGATTTGCCTCTAATCGATCCAACATTTTTTTATCGCTGGAATAAACGGTTGGATGCGGTTTGGCGTAATCGCCAGCATTCAACGCTGCGATAACCCAACGGCCATCAGGACCGACCCAACGTCCAACGTTGAACGGAATTCCGATGGCAGATTTCCAGGTTAATTTCTGGGTGGAAAATCCACGCAAACCGCAATGTGCGATAATAGAGGGTAAACAGGCCGGAAAACCGAAGGAATCGGGAAGGATGAAATCACTGTATTCGGTGCCAAAGTTTTTCTTAACATAGTGATAACCCATCAATATTTGGCGAATGTCCGTCTCTGAAGATGGCGCCAAGGTGTCATTCTCAACCCAGGTATTGCCGTTCGGAACCCAACGGCCTTTGGCGACCCAGGTTTTCAAGGTGGCAAAATCATCTGGATAATACTCTTCCATCAGACGGTAACGATCAACACCTGGGAAATTAAATATGTGATGCGGATATTTTTCAAAATAGCGGAAATTAGTATGCAGGGTGTACGGCAAGAATTCACGGATGGTCTGCTGATACGACCAACGCCATTGATCATCTAAATGTGAATAATTCACCACATATAACGTTGGCGTCGTCGCGAGATCGTTGGTGGATGGCTCCGCTGCCGTGAGACGCAGGAAAACGCTCAGTGTTCCTATACCTAAGACCAGCACAGACTTGATAGCCATGAGAGATTTCCTTTAAAATAACTTTTTACTGTAGTAAACTGTGCCAGAACGAGTGACTTGGCGGTATTGCTCTGGACTCTTTTGGTATATTGCACGACACCTGTTCGCGTAAAGAAGCTAGTATGCGAAGCGACATACCTGTTTTGCGCAAAGACCACCCTCGTTCGGATGCTAACCCACTACGTATTGCACTGGCTATTCCGTTCGGACACCCTTTTATTGAACGTGTTTTTGGTGGGATTATTGCTTATGCCCAGACACGGGGGGGATGGAATTTTTCTCATTTAGGTGAAGCCAAATTACACTCCAGTTTGTGGTTAAGAGATTGGGATGGTGATGGTGCATTTGTTTGGATTGAAGATCAGGAAGAAGAACGCGAACTGCAGGGCTTGCCTTTTCCGATCGTTAATCTTTCAAGCACGATAAACTGTACTAAATTTCCCACGGTTGCCGTTGATCATCAGATGATTGGAAAATTAGGCGCAGAACATCTAGCCGAACGGCATTTTAAACAATTCGCATATGTGGGAGTTGCTCATCAATGGTACAGCCAAGAACGCCGCGACGGATTTAGCAATGAAGTCAAGCGTCGCGGCGGGACTTGTGATTTCTACGATGTACCTGAGCCGCAAGCATCGGCGCAACGTTGGCGACAAGGCCAACGTCAATTAGATGATTGGTTACGTCAATTAAAATTGCCAGTGGCAATTATGACGTGTAGTGATTTACGAGCTTCAATTGTGATCGACGCCTGTGCTCGGTTAGGTCTGCAAGTACCAACAGAGGTAGCGGTCTTGGGTGTTGATAATGCTGTATTGACGTGCGAAACATGTCGGCCCACACTTTCTAGTGTATCGCGTAATGATCATGCTATTGGATTGGCGGCAGCAGGATTACTCGAGCGTTTAATTATAGATAAAACCACCACAACCGAACCGTTGTTAATTGCCCCAGGTGCGGTAATTCAACGCCAATCGAGTGATGTTCGTGCAATTTCAGATCCTGACGTCGCAATGATTTTGTCGTGGGTCAATCAACATATTAGCGAATCTTTTGGTGTGGCTCAAATGGTGAAGAAAATGGGATATTCACGGCGTCACGTCGAAGGTTTATTCCAATCATCACTTGGCTGTTCGCCATATCGTGCCTTGTGTCAAGAACGCATTGACCACGCTTGTCGCTTGTTAACGAATAACGTTCGCGCACCGATTAAATCAATCGCCTCAGCGTGCGGATTGCCGGATGCTAATCATTTTCGCACGGTTTTTACGCGTCTGGTCGGTGTTAGTCCGCAGAAGTATCGCGCCAAATACCGAGGTAAAGTCAGTGATTGATTAAACGCTATTAGTGAAAAGACAGGTTCTAAGTATGTAATGCGAGCCGTTTATCTTGAGCATGGAGTACGATCTAGAGATGAATCAAATGGATGCGAAAAATGCCTCACATTTACAATCCATCTTGCTTTATCGCGGTGAACTAAGTTCTATTGCCATGTCGTACTTGTAGCGAAATTCCTTTCAAACATCTACTGCCCTATGCGGGGAAGACCATGGTCCGCAATACATTAATCAGCCCTAACGTTGATGTGTAGGAAAATGACAAATATTAAATCCACGCCATAGATGCCTTCGGGATACGATGACCATCGACGGCTTTATTTTCCTGCCGTCTTGTCGCCATCGATTAATTTAGCCAGCCATTCTTCCCATTTAACGATCATTTGACGGCGTTGATTTTTTTCTGCGGTAGCGACGTAATCGCTTTCTTGAATGCCTTTGATCGCGTCGAAGGCCGCTGCACGGACTTCTTCTTTTTCATCATCTAATGCTTTAATGAGAGCGACTAATAGCGGTGGATCTTGGTAGAATCCTTTTATTTGAAATTGAATGCTGGTTTTTAATCCCGCGACGGTCTGCAGTTTTTCACTCAATTCCCATTTCTTTTGTCCCAAGATGTAACACAAGGTATCTTGTCCGGATTGATAACGGAAATTTGCGGCCGCCCCGAGGCTTGTGAAAGCAGCGGCGCGTACCGCAGGATCTGAATCCTTTACTTTTTTCGCTAATAGCGCGGTGATTCCATCGCCCATTAAGGCGCGGTCACACAGTTTTGCTGCGCGAATACGCACAGCCGGATCTTTGTGATCGAACACATCTTTAACCACGGAGGCGGCTTGCAGGCCGCCGACTAAAGCTAAAATATCGGCTCCGGTGTCATCAATACCGTCTTTTTTGGCCGTCTTAGCAATTGGTTTTATGAGGGCCGTTTCTGCGGCGGATAACAGCATGGTTTTATGACGTTGACGGGTGGCCCATAAAATGGATTCGCAATTGGTTGGTGGATGATTGGACGAATGGGCAAGGCCGTAAATTTCACGGTAAATGACGTTGATGCCAATGTCTTTCCAATTTTTATAGGTCCCACGGGAACCATTTTTGTGTGCGTCATCGTCATCTAGTCCCATGACCATATAAAAATCAGGCAAATCCATTTTAGGATCCTTGGCCATAAGCCCACGTTTATAAACTCCGCTGCCATAAATCACCGAGGCCGCAATAATTTCAGGTCGCGATAAACCGAAGACGCCGGAAAAATTACCGCCGGAACTCATGCCGAAGGTATAAACGCGACGCGGATTGACGGGGTAAGTTTTAAGTGCCCATTTTGCTAAGTGGGTGACGGGTTCGACGTCGGCTTGTTCTTCCCAACCTTCGCCCTGTGATTTTGCACCTAGGACGATGTACTGATCCAAAATGCCTAAACTCTTCATATTGCGAATAACGTTATTTGCCTCATTAGGTGCCTGTCCACCTTTTCCGTGAAAGCAGAGGAACATGCCAACTTGTTTGGACGGATCGGTCGTGTCGGCGGAGGAGATGCTTTTCGGGACTTCAATGGCGTACTTAATGATAAACTTTTCAGTCCCATCCGGTTTGATGTCTTTTTCCTTGAGTTCACCTTCCACTAAGGCGAACAGCGGGCTACACAGGGCGATGAGCAGGAAGACGATGGGTGTTTTCACGGTAGTGGGCTCTCTTTAGCGATTAGTAGCGATAAGTCAGTTCAGCGACGTCTAAAACAGACGGTTCGTTACCTCATTGCTAAGAGCGGCCAAAACCTGTCAGGGATTTTTGAATGGGGGCACTTTGTCTGATGTGTCTGAGGTGGCTGATACGCTCGGTGCGCCAGCTGCGGGCGTAAACGCCCCCGTCACCTGTTGTCGTCGTCCGGTAAATAAGGTAACCAACGGTCCGGTCATGATGGTGGTGATCAGTGCCATGAGCACCAAAATGGTGAAGATATCC
>SYDV01000238.1 GCA_005801395.1 Planctomycetia bacterium
GTGCATGGGAGACTTCGGCACAGGCAATTCCAATGCCTGCATCAAGAGCGCGCAACTGTTCGAGTTTTTCAAATTGTTCGAGTTTGCTGGGTGGCAATGCGGCGTAATTTAACAGCACTTCGCGGCGATAGGCATAAATACCGAGGTGGCGATGACAGGTGGTTGTCGGACGTGCGTGATCACGATCGTAGACTACCGGACAGCGACTAAACCATAAGGCGCGTTCGTTATGACCTAAAATCACTTTGACATTATTCGGATTATTTTGTTCGGCAGCAGTTCCGGGAACGCATAACGTGGACATTCCAGCCCAGGGATGGCGCTCTAATAAAGAGACCACTAAACGAATATGAGCGGGATCCATTTCTGGTTCATCGCCTTGGACATTCACAATAATATCCGCATCCAAACCGACGGCAATTTCGGCGATGCGATCAGTGCCAGATTGATGATCAAGGCGCGTCATAACGGCGCTGACACCGGTGGTGCGAGCAGCGGTTATTAACGCGACATCATCCGCACAAACCGTGACCGCCTGCGCGCCAAAGGCTAACGCAGCACGCTCACAGGCATGTGCAATCACGGGGCGACCACTTTCCGACAAGAGAAGTTTCTCTGGTAGGCGAGTGGAGGCACGTCGAGCAGGACTCAGGATGGCGGTCCCAGAGCGCACAAGTTGCTCCAAGGCAGGACACCCTAGGCCAGCACACAGGCAGTCAATGCTTGGCCGTAATAGTGACGAATTGGCGGTATTTTCAGCAATTTGAGCACCGGATGTTGATCAGGGCTGAAGTCAGGTCGGGTGCAGATGGGATCATGTTTGCCCATCGCGTCGACGAGTCAGGTTGTTAGCGTGCCGCCATGCACACGCTCCGACTCTTCGCTTTGCTGTTTATTTTATGCCCCACGAGCTTTTTGACGGCAGTCGAAGCGGCTCCTCCGCTTGGTGAGCCAGAGGGCACGTTGGTGATTAATTTATCCGGAAATTTACCGCTGCGACCGGGTGGCGGCTTTTTGTTCGGCGATAGCGGCATGAGTCTGTTTGATGCGACCGTCTTGTTAAAGCGGGCAATTACCCAGCCAGAGAAACGTATCGTTATAGATTGTTCATTAGAATTTGCGCCTGGCCTTGCGGTAGCTGAGGAGCTTGCCGCCGTATTACGTTCCCGTTCGACGGATAAGCGGGTGGTGTGTTTGATTGATAATGCGAGCGACGCGGTGCTAGCCATCGCGGCGGCCTGTGATGAGGTTGTAATGGTTGAAGCGGGCATGCTCAACGTTGATGGGTTAAGTCTATCGAGTGATTATTACGCTGACGCGCTTAATCGTTTTGGCATTAAATTCCATGCCGTAACCAGTGGCGCGGCGAAAACGGCACCTGAACCTTTTACCAAAAGTCGTCCGAGCGCCGCCGCGATTGCGGAACATCAACGCCTGATTTCAGCGCTTGATGAAGCGACATTAGCTTTAGCGGTTCGTCCGAATGTGACGCTGGAGCGATTGACCGCTGCCCGTGCGCGTGCGCCACAAACCGCGACAATTGCCAAGGAATTAGGCCTAGTTAATGCCGCGGTTGAGCCTGGCGCATGGCTAAAAGGCCAACCAGGTCCAGTGCGATATTTGCGCCAAGAAACAGACCAACCAGATTTCAATAGTCTCCCAGGCATTATGGCATTTATGAATGAACTGATGTCTGGTGAACAAAAAAGAACACTCACGAAATCAATCGCCGTGGTGGAATTAGAAGGCTCGATTGTTGAAGGGGACGTGTCCGTTCCAGGTTACACCATCGCAGGAAATGATACGGCTGCCTTGTTCGATCGATTAATCAATGATGCCATGATTGTGGGGGTCGTCGTGCGAATTAATTCGGGCGGCGGTAGTGCCGGTGCGAGTGATCGTGCACATTATGCCCTAAAACGATTAGCCGCAGCTAAACCGGTAGTGGCATTATTTGACGCGGTGTGCGCTTCAGGTGGTTATTACATTGGGTGTGCGGCAAAAGAAATCATGGTGCATCGCGGCACTATAACTGGTTCAATTGGTGTTTTTGCGATGGTGCCCGATTTAGATGCGACGCGCGCTTTGTTTGGTGTGCATCGGCACACAATAACCACTGGACCCCGTGCGGAATTATTTTCGACGAGCGAATTCACGGCAGACAAAGAAGCCGCTATTCGCCAAGTGGTCGTAGCAGTTGATGAACGCTTTCAGGCCATTGTGGCAGAAAATCGCGGTTTAGCGTTAGATAAAGTGCATGAGCTAGCCGGCGGTCGCGTATTTAGCGGTGACGAAGCGGTCGCTCTTGGTTTAGCCAATCGCATTGGCGATCTGCCCACTGCGGTAGCGCGTGTGCGTGAATTAGCCGGTATTACCGAACTATTGCCGATAGAGCGTTTTCCCCACGCCGGCGGTTTAGCTGCGCGCCTCGGGTTGGGCGGGGTCCAGTCGGCCATGCTCCAGGCTGTTATGCCTTCAGCGGTACGGGTCTTAGTTGAACAGTCGCAACGTAGTCGTTTACAAGTGATGGCATGGATGGGACCGCTTTTAGTAGAATAAGTAGTTGAGAATAAAGCGTGAGAAAGCGCTTAAGCTTAAATAGCTCAGTTTATTACAAAGTTCTCTAAAGATGGGTTTTTAAGAACCCAAACTAACCAACGACTCTCGATGGTCTAAACCTGTCATGCTGATCGGATAAAGTTCGGCAGGAGTATGTTACACCGTCCCTTGTTCAGGCGAGCAGAGGGGGCGCAGAAGTGGACAGCCTCGCTATGGTCCAAATCCCTGGGCATAAGCATGAACCGCATGCCGTGACCAGCGTTCGACTACGCGAGGACCTGCCATGTTTAAATATCTGTCGCCAACGCTCCTGTCTCTGGTTTTCGGCATGGCTGGCGTTTTGCCTGCATGGTCTGCAACCACGGATGAGCGTGATCAACATGCGATTGCCTTATCGAAGTTGATGATGGTCGGAATGTTGCATCCGGTAAATCGTCAAATTAAAGCCTATAAAGAAGCCGGCTATCCATCTAACGATCCGCATTTGGACAAAGTATTGCGCTATATGTATTTGGATCGTTTCGCCAACGAGCTTCCTGAAGCGGATAAAGCTAAAAATGATGTTGAATTAAAAGGTCTACGCAAAGAACTGGAACCTGCACTTAAAACCAATGCGTTATCAGTGGTTTCAAAATTAATATTTTCAGGTGGTGGCGGTAGTTCCACGCGCATGGTTAATGAAATTGCTCGTATCATGCATCCCGAATCAGCTCCACCATTGGTTAAACCAGCGCCTGAAAAAGTTGCGATGTTAGCACGCTTGATTGAGGCATTAGGCAAACAAGCCGAAGAAGATTTCAAAGCCGCTGCCGATAAAGTACATGCTAATAAAACCGCCGAGTCAAAAATTTGGGATTTAGCTGAGGCCAGTAAGGAATATCAAGCCGCGGTAAACGTTGCCATTGATTTACGTATGGAGGCCCTGCGCCCGATGTTCGTGGCGATGATTGCGTTGCGTGACGCTGCGAATCGTGGTGATAAATTCGGCGTTGATACGGCCCCAATTAAAGCCCAACTTACCGAAATGTTTTCGAAAGTTCGTCCAGAATTGGAAAAGAAAACTTGGGCAGAATTAATCAGCACATGGGATTTTGAATGGGGTGAATTTAATCCCTTCATACACATTAATTGCGGGACTTTATTGGCGCATGCCAGCATCGCTGGCGCTAAAACTGCGCGCGAAGAAGAAGTTGAAGGTATTTTGCAATCGGTCATTGATTTTAGCGTTAAGGAATACCGTGATCCTGCGTTGCGCCAGGAAGCGTATCGTTTGAAATTTTTGGGTTGGACAGCGTTATTACAATATCGGCTGGCACAAAATACGCCCAAAAGTTTTAATCGCGGCGCCGCATCGTGGAAGGATTTTTTGGAGCGTGCCAAAACGGATGATTATTTAAAATTGGAGAAAACACCCAATCGTCTGACCGGCGATTTAGGTAAAGTCTACATCGCCGCAGCGCGTATTTTTGAAGCCAAGGGTGATTTAAATTCAGCGAACGGTTTGCTGGCTGAAGTTGTAGGAGTTAAACCGGCTAATCCTTATGCTCATTATGCAAAAGGTTGGATTGCCTATTTTGGTTCAGCCCGTGGTGCTGGCAGTGGCAATGGTTGGTCACCGCGTCCATTGGCAGACGACCCGGCAAAAGCGATATTAATTGCTAAAGCGTTTATGAGTGAAGCTAATGCCACCGCCGATCCAGTGCAAATGCGCGGTAATTTATTGAGTGCTGCCGTAGCGCTTCGTAATGGCGTTTTAGGTTTAGCCTCGCCAACGATCGACGAAAAAGTTTATGTCGAATTAGCGCCGCAGATTTATCAACTGTATTCATTAGCGATGTACAAATTGGATATGCGTTACCAATCAGTGGTAATAGCCCAGGAAGGTGCACGCGCGTTGTCGGAAAAGCTCAAATGGTACGCGGACAATAAAAAGCCGAATCCGTGGATGAAAAAAGATCCTAAGGACAGCAAAAAACTGATTTGGGATGATTCGCGCATCACCCCACTGCGCGTGGCAAATGACGGCATGATTTTTGCCAATCAATTATATACGCGTAACCGTAACACGCAGTCTTTGCTGAGTGAGTCCATCGAATTGTTGCGTTCGATCGACCCCGAAGCGGTCGGTGAAAATTTACGTAAACAACAAATTATCGCCACCTCGCAGGAGGGTGATTTTGAAGGCGCTATTCGTGAATGCCAAGCATTCACCAAAGAATATCCCGCATCGTACTTATGGGCATTTAGCGCCATCAGTTCAGCGCGGACCTCGTGGATGGATAAATTAATCAAGGAAGACAATAAAACCCGCATCGCACAATTAAGCAAAGAAATTGAAGCGGACAATAAAGTAGTCGCTAATAATATTGCGGAAGAGTTAAAAAAGACAGATTTGGCGCCGGAAAAGCGTAAAGAACTCGAGCGCGCTCGTTCGACTATTAAGGTGTCGGAAGTAGAAAATTTAATTGCGAATCAAAAATACGAAGAAGTTGTGAAGTTGTTAGATGCTGATTTTATGAAAAATCTGCCAAGCGACGATCAATTAGCTGCACGTATGGTGCGTCAATTGAGTCGTGCAACGCATGATTGGCATGAATCACGAAAAGACGTCTTAGCAAAAGATCCGGCGGTTTTACTAGAAGCGTTGAAAACCTATGAAGTCGTATATCAAAATTTAGAACGCGGCATCGGAAAGCTGCGTAATAAGAATGTGGATTCGACATTAGATGGCGCAGCTAAATTACTGGCCATCGTTTTCAATCGATCCGTCACCATGATTGCTCGTTTACAAGCAGCAGGAAGCGCTACGCCCGAATTAATTGAAATGGCAACCGTCGCTAA
>SYDV01000239.1 GCA_005801395.1 Planctomycetia bacterium
CGGCGGCTTTTTTGATTTGTCGGGCTCGGTCCTAGAACAACGCATCGATGCGATGGTCGAAACTTTTTCGCTACAGGCATTCCTTCATCAGCGCATTGAAGGCCTGTCTACCGGCCAACTGCAACGAATTAATTTAGCGCGAACACTGTTGCCTGATCCTGATCTCTTAATTTTAGATGAGCCAACTACCGGCCTGGATGTCTTGGCTGCGCAAGCGCTTGTCGTTGCGGTGCAACAAGCCATCCGTCCTGGCCGATTAATTTTAATCGCCACCCACATTTTACGCGAAGTCGAACAATGCGCCGACCGCATGGTGGTACTGCGACACGGACGAATAATTTTTGAAGGAGCACCAGCTCGTTTAGGCACGGGCACCACTTTCGAAAGTTCTGTGCATCATTTACTGAATACCGGAATCGCCCCGACGCTTGCTGAGACCACAACGGATCAAAAAGCCAGTCAAGAGACGCAAGAAGCGCCATGAAATTCCATCATTTGCTCCATGTATTTCGCAAAGATAGTTTAGAAATTTTGCGCGATCGTCGCACCTTATTTGTTAATATTGTTCTCCCTGCTTTATTGTATCCGTTCATTGCGCTTTTCATGCTGCAAGTGGTTCAATTAACCAAAGCACAACAGAGCGACCCACCGCGTGTCGCATTAATCGATATTCCTGAACGCTTACATGAATTGCTTGCTGTTCCCGTTGATAAAACCAGCGAAGTGCAAGATGATCCGCAACGCGCTATCACATCAGTTGTCATCGTTGATCTACCTCATCGCACGATGATTAATCTGCGCAGTGCCGCACTCGAATTAGCTCATGCTGAAAATGATCTCGATGAAAAAATAGCTGAAGAACTTCTAGTTTTAACAAAAAAACGACAGGTTTTGCTAGAACTATTACGGGAAAGTCGCTTAGCTGGTCTGTTATTAAATCAGCCCGATCTCTCCTCAGCACAAACCAAATGGTATGCAACCTATGACAACGCGCACGTTAAAGGAGAAAGAGTTAAACGCGCCATCGGACAAGCCGCAGAAAAGTATCGTAATGAGAAAATTTTAGAACGCTTGTCATTGGCTGGATTAGGCAAAGACGCTCTGCAGCCACTATCCTTAGTTTCCCAACCACTCGCGCCATTCGCTGAATCCGTACGCACGCATTTGGCCGGTATTATCCCACTCATACTCGTCGTCTTTGCCGCGCTCGGCGCATTTTACCCTGCCATTGATTTGATTGCTGGTGAGCGTGAACGCGGAACCCTAGAAAGCTTATTGTCTTGGCCCGTACGACGACGCGATTTATTTCTCGGAAAATTATTGGTCACGTGCGTTGCCGCTCTGATATCGGTAATTCTCAATCTTACGTCGCTCGCACTCACGATGGGCTTGGTGGGAAACCAACTCGCCTCTGCTGGAGCTGATTTAGGCGGCGCCATCGGCACCGGCCTGGGAACTTTAGCTTTATGTGTCGCTGTTCTTTTGCCGCTCACCTTAACCATGGGAGCGCTGTCATTAGCATTAGCTGGCATTGCGGCGAGCGCCAAAGAAGCGCAAAATTATTTATCACCGTTACTCTTGGTGGTGTTAGTTGCTGCGATGGTCGCGGCTATTCCTGACACCCAACCAAGTTTTATTTTAGACCTTATTCCCATCACCGGTTCTGTATTGGCGCTGAAAGAATCACTCCAAGGACATTCTATTCCATGGTTCCATTTGTTGGTGTCGACCGGTGCCAGCATCGCCTTGGCGACGGTCGTAGTTGCCTGGGCGACCCGCTTATTGGACGATGAACGATTCTGTTATCCGGGCTTAGTTCGCGCCGGTTGGGGACGTTTCCGTCATTGGGGAAAACCACCAGAAACCCCCAATGGACTCGAAGTCATGGCGGTATTCGGTGTAGTCGTTGGCGGCATGACCATGGGTGCCAGTTTGTTTCAGGGAATGCCGGTTATCGTCATGATTGCCGCGCCATTATTATTATTTGTTTTATTTCCTGCTCTGCTGCACTGCTGGTTAGGGGGATATGCTCCGCAAACTGTTTTAGGTATGCGAACCACCCCATGGAATAGTGTCGTTCGCGGTATCGCCGCCATACCGTTTGCCATTTTACTAAGCTTGGCCATCGGCTCACTCCAACCCCAACCCTCCGATACCGATACACACATGCTTGAGAAAATGATCGGAGAATTACGCGCTCACGGTATCTTCATCGAATTAATCTGCTTGGCACTTATTCCTGCTGTATGCGAAGAAATATTCTGTCGCGGTACTTTGCTGAGTGGCCTTACACGTGGAACTGGCGCGATTGGTGGCGTCATGGTTTCTTCATTTCTCTTTGCTGCCTTGCATTTATCGCCATACCGTTTCCTGCCACAAATGAGTCTCGGGATTGTCTTAGCTTTATTAGCATTGCGATATCGCTCCATTATTCCCTGCATAATTCTCCACGCAGGACATAATGCAGGCGTCCTTTTGATTGAGCACACCGGAGCAGCGGGAATGTTAGAGAATATTCCTCCGCTCGCCGCGCTTGGTGTTGGGATTCTTGGCCTGTGGTTTTTAGTCATCATACCACAACGAAAAGCCCTGGATCTCAAAGACCCAGGGCTTGGCTAACCTTTC
The DNA here is from genome assembly GCA_005801395.1 of Planctomycetia bacterium. The sequence continues at coordinate 2,626 of SYDV01000239.1, forward strand.
ATTACAACTAGTTAAAATTACTCGTCTTCTGCGGCGAGAATTTTGATACTAATAACACCCG
>SYDV01000240.1 GCA_005801395.1 Planctomycetia bacterium
GTCAGGACATAGAGATAGAGCGGTGAAGGCAATTCAATTTTTGCTTGAATTTTAGCCCTGGTTCATATGCTGCGATGCTCAAAATTTGAGCGCGCCGTATTCGGCAAATGACGTCACCCCGCTGCTCTGTCAGTTACTGACGTCCGCTCAGCCACCCAAACACGAAGGAGCCATTATGCGCATCGCAGTCCGAGCCACCGAAGAAGCTATTATTCGTCTTCTGCGCGCCGGTCACCCGCTGCCAGGTGATGTCGTTGATCGTGAACTCGAAACCCGCCTGCCAGTGTTTCAAAGTGTTGAAGCCGTCCCCGTTAAGAATTATGGCCTAGAAGGCGCCGGTCGCATTGTCGTCGCCCGTGGTCGCAAAGATGTCTGGTTTGTCGATATTAAACGTCGTTCATCAAAAGTATCACCGAAGGAAGGCGAATCCTTCATCGAAATGCGCGACAAATTACAACAACGTTACCCTGGGCAAAAAGTCACGGGCTGGTTAGTCACCACGGCTGATGTTGATACGAAAGCCAAATCATTTATTGCTGAACAAGGTTGCTTTGCCACCGCTGGTGCCGCTAAGCGCTAATTTTCAGTTTTAGCTTCATTAATCCGCTCACGTAGCGGAAATAATTAAACCGGACAGGCCAATGTGGTCTGTCCGGTTTTTTATTGCGATGTCAGACTTGGTAGTCCACAGCTATGCAGAAATTAATCCCGCATGTTTAAGCAAGGCATGCGCAGATGGTGCGCGACCACGGAAGGCTTTAAAAACATCTAGTGGATGACGGCTGCCACCCAGGGCTAAAACGGTGTCGCGGAAACGATGGCCAGTTTCTTTTACCGCTTGCGGATTATCTAGACCGGCGTCCTCAAAAGCGCCAAAGGCGTCTGCGGATAATACTTCGGCCCATTTATAACTATAATATCCAGCTGCGTAACCACCGGCAAATATATGGCTGAAACCACAGAGGAAGCGATCTTCCGGCAAGGGAGATAATACCGTGGAACGCGCGGCGATGCGGCGTTGGACGTCAGAGGTGGTGACCGTGCTGGTGGGATCATACTGATGATGCAGTTCCAGATCTAAGGTCGAAAAATACACTTGGCGTGAAATTAAGGACGCTGCACGGTAAGTACGTGCGGCAACGACTTTATTAAATAAAACATCTGGTAAAGCCGCACCTGTTTGCCAATGGGTGGCTAAACCAGGTTGCGTGGAAGATCCCATAACCGTTGGGCGGTGATAACACCAATTCTCCATAAATTGACTAGGAAGTTCGACCGCATCCCATTCAACATTATTAATTCCAGCGGCTTCGACGTAGTCGACGCGGGTGAGCATGTGTTGCAGGCCATGACCAAATTCATGAAACAATGTTTCGACCTCACGGAAGGTCATCAATGATGGTGTGTTGCCAACTGGTGGTGTTTGGTTGCAGACCAAATAAGCAACGGGTAAACGCCAGCTGCCATCAGACAGGCATTTACGTTCTAATACATTATCCATCCACGCACCGCCACGTTTATTCTGTGGACGACTGTAGGGATCGAGAAAAAAAGCAGCGATGTCTTTGCCGTTTGCATCCGCAATGCGGAAGAAACGCACGTCTTTGTCCCATACCGGAGTTTCGCCATCGGCAGCGCGTACTGTGATATCGAATAAACGATTGGCGGTGGCAAACATACCATCAAGTACGCGCGATAAAGCAAAGTATGGGCGTAACTCTTCATCGCGGTAACTAAAACGTTTTTCGCGCAGTCGTTCCGCCCAGAAACCAATATCCCAATGGGCTAAATTAAGCGCATGATCACCACTTTGTTCACGAGCGAATGCGGTAAGTTCGTTCAGTTCTTCGCGTGCCTTTGGTAAAGCGACGGTAAGTAAATCCTGCATCAGTTTATCAACATCAGCAACTGACGGGGCCATTTTGGCGGCTAAGGAAAGGTCTGCGAACGTGGCGTAACCCAGTAAGGTCGCTTTTTCTTTGCGCAGTTTCAAAATCCGGTCAATGAGTGGCCCATTATCGGTTGGTCCATTGGACGCACGGGTGACGTAAGCACGATACAGCTTTTCCCGTAAATCGCGGCGCGTACTGTGTTCCATGAACGGTGTGAAACTGGGACAATCTAAAGTTATGCGCCAGGGGCCAATCGAAGCGGCCTGTTCCGATGGTTCAGTGTTATTCGCGCGTGCTGCCGCATGTGCCGCTGCCAATTTTGCGCTGTCGGTTAATCCAGCGACTTCAGCGGGGTCAGTTAATATTAAGGCAAATGCTTTGGTGGCATCCAGAATATTATTACTGAAACGAGATGACAAATCAGCTAACTCTAATTCATTTTTTTGAAATTGTTCACGCTGCGCACCAGTTAATCCAACGCCGGCATGCTCTGCTTGGCGGATATTAGCGGTAACGATACGCTGTTGGGTTTCGTTTAGTGTCGACCAGGTCGGGCCATCGCGCAGGGCAATGAGCGCTTTATAAACAGGAACACTTTGTCCAAGACTCATAAAAGCGGTGACGACTTCTTGTTGCATGGCTTGATGTACCGTGCGCAAGGCGTCGCTATTTTGGACTCCCATCAAATGATTAATAACCGACCAAGCATAACCAAGCGGTTCGCCCAGAGCGGTTAATGGCGGAATGATGGTATTATAGGTCGTGCCAATAGTACGTTCTAATGTTGCTAAATCATCGCGCAATTTTGGTAACAACGTGCGAATAGCAGGCTCAACATGTTCGACACGAATCTGGTCAAAGGCCGGTAAAGAATGGTGGCCGAAGAGCGGATTGTCGCTGGTCATGGGTTGTCCTTAGCATCAGAAAAAATCAA
>SYDV01000241.1 GCA_005801395.1 Planctomycetia bacterium
CGCATTGATCACCGTGGTCGGTCAGTGTGTTACCTGACCGACACGGAAGTATCGAAGAATCCGAATCGGGTGGCGGAATCTTACGCCTCGTTTGTTGAAGGCGCTGATGTCGTTATCGTCGATGCTATGTATGGATTTTTAGATTATCACGACCACATCAATTTCGGGCATTCGACCATTTTTAATTTTATCGATTTCTTTCGTGATGCAAAAATTGGTGAGTTGGTGATTTTCCATCACGATCCCATGGCGAGTGATCCTCAGGTCACTCGGCTCTACATGGATGCCAAACGCTATACGGAATTAATCGCCCCAACGGCGTCGTGGAAATTGTCTGCCGCACGTGAAGGTCAGGAATGGTCTCTGCCGCCGCTGTAATGGCCGCAATACCAATATGGCGCGGTAGTAGTCGTGATGCCATGATCGTGTCGAGGCCCGACGGAGTCGTGATGTGGTTAGCTGCGGTTCAACATCGGATGCCCTCTGGCAAGGTGATTGACCATTCCCGTTGTGGTCGAATGGGGGGATTCCCTCTTTCGCGATCAACGCTATCACCTTACCAACCGTTCCACATGGTGCTAAGTTGAAGGAGTCCCCTGGTGAGCCCCGCTGACGATCAGAGCCCAAGTTTAGCCCAAATTGTAGCTGACCATATTGTGCGCAGTGGCGTCAGTGTTGCTGGTTTTGCTAAAGAATTTGACCTGCCCTATGTCACGTTGATGAAGTTAATTGCCTTTGGTCAGCCGCCGAAACGCAAAGCGGTGCTGCATCCCTTAATGGGTGCCTTAGGCATTGATGAAGAAACGTTCAATGTCGCATTGGCGAGAAGCAAAGCGAATCCACTTCCAGCCGAAGGCCCACGCCAAAGCGATCATGCCCTCAATCCATTTCATTCGGCTTTATTGCAGTTGGTTGAAGAGCGTCAATTAACCACCAAGGCATTTGCCGAAGCCGCTGACCTCAGTGTGCTTACCGCAGAAAAATTATTGAAGCGCGGTGAATTGCCAGGTCGTCAAACTACTCATGAAAAATTGCGGGCACTTATGAATATGAGCGAAATTGCATACAAAGATTTAATGGCTGCGTCGCGCATGGTCGAATCGTCAACCACGGGCGAAACGGAATCAGCGATAGAGCGCAAAGTGACGCCTGGTTATGTGGCGTCTTCGACTGGGGCTGCGCCGATTAATACGACGAAGGGTGAATTGTTCGAACTAATCGATCGTTTGTCACCATCACAATTGGTTTCGCTTAAGCAATTTCTGTTGTCGGTAATGTAAGCGTCTGCGGTTCGTTAATTTTTCTTTCCCATGCAGCTTTCGGTGTGCGCGCTAGACAAACTGCGACGACTCGTTGCGCGCCAGCTTGACGTAAGGCCGCTGCGGCAGCGCTGATGGTCGCGCCGGTAGTGAGTAAATCATCAACTAATATCACCACCGGTGGCACGTTGCGCGCAGCAATAAATAAATTCGCTACGTTTTCGCGTCGTTGTGATGGTGAAAGTCGATGTTGCTCAGCGGCTAAATGACGTGTTTTTAATAAAGATCGAATCCGGATGCCACTATTGCGCGCGACGGCGCGCGCACAGGCGGTTCCCAAATGTGGGCCTGGTCGTCTGCCACGCGATGATGGAACCATCGTGACGCAACAGTCAGCGGGCGGATGAATTTTCGCCCAGGTGCGAATTTGCGGCATACACGCGGCTAATGCCGCAACTGCTGCGGGTCGTCCGGCGGCTTTTGCTAATCCGACAACCTGTGCCATCAGTCCTTCATACGAATATTTGACAAAGACTCGGTCAATGTGTGGCAGTCCGGAACAATTGCAGGTTAAACAGCGTTCTTGGTCTGGTCGCTGATGAACGCCGCACCAAAGACAGGGATTAATTAAAGCGGGCAGAGCAGCGAGGCAGCTTTCGCACAAGTGTGGACCAGCGGCAACTTGGCACGCTGGACAAACAGCAGGTATTAATAAATCGAGCATCGCCGTGCCCAGGGAGCGTAGCGTGTCTAGCGAGGCCTTCACGCGGAGGCGGTTTCCGCTGGGGTGGCGATTAAATCGCGGAATACAGCTTCTAAACTGCGACGTTCTTCAATTAATTCTCGCAGACCGCCATGCGTTTGAACGAGGTTAACTAACAGGTCTCTGTGATCGGCTGGGGCGTCGATGATGACGGTGTCATCTTGGTGTTCGATTAGCGTGACCCAGGTGCAGGATTTTAAAGCCGTTATCAATTCGCTTACGTCATGTTGCCGTGAACGAATGCGCAGACGAGTAACTTGGGCTGTGCGTTGTCGTAAAGCATCGATCGATTCGGCGGCGACGGTTCGTCCGCGATGTACAACAACCACGCGACTACACGTGGCTTCGACCTCGGCCAAAATATGAGTCGATAATAAAATTGTGTGCCGTTCAGCCAGACGTTTAATTAATTCGCGGAAATTAGCAACTTGGGTAGGATCTAACCCGGTGGTTGGCTCGTCCAGAATCAGCATTGGTGGCGCATTGAGTAAGGCTTGGGCCACGCCCACGCGCTGACGATTTCCTTTTGATAATTTACGAATATGGCGCGTGGCATTTTCACCCAGCCAAGCCGCATCAATCGCATCGACCACTTCGCGTCGACGGCTAGACGGGGGAACGCCTTTTAAGCGTGCTACGTGATCTAAATAACTGGTAACCGTCATATCTAAATACAGCGGCAATTCTTCAGGCAGATAACCAATGGCACGACGACAAGCTAATGGTTCGTTAATTAAATCATGACCAGCGATGGTTGCTGAACCAGAGGTAGGCGCAACAAA
>SYDV01000242.1 GCA_005801395.1 Planctomycetia bacterium
GTGTCTTTATGACCGACTCTCGACTCGGGAAATGATTCACCCAAACAGGGAACCAAAGAAGCAGCGGATTTTTTACGTAACATACGTGCAATATCATGCTTATCACGGCGTTGCCAAGATTCCTAATGCCGGATTTAGGTTTAATATCCCTGCTATGGTTCCGATATGGATGTTTCCACTTGCCATTGCCTGCGGAAATACCTTTATTCTCAAACCAAGCGAACAAGTGCCGCTGACACCTGTCCGCATGGCGGAATTATTACATGATGCAGGTTTGCCTCATGGTGTTTTTAATGTTCTGCAAGGTGATCGCTTAACCGTCGAAGCGCTTTTAGATCATCCGCGTATCGAAGCGGCAGCGTTTGTTGGGTCAACGCCGGTTGCACGTGCGGTGCATCAACGCGGTACAAACCAAGGTAAACGCGTACTTGCCCTAGGTGGCGCAAAAAATCATTTAGTGGTACTGCCAGATGCGGATCCGGAAACTACGGCAAAAATATTGCTGCTTCGGCCTTCGGCTGTGCTGGTCAACGTTGCATGGCTGCGAGTGTTCTTATTTTAGTAGGTGATTGTCATAAAATATTGCGCGGCGTGGTCGAAATAGCCTCGCGAGCAAAAGTCGGCACTGATATTGGCGGAATTATTAATCAACGTGCACGCACACGCATTATTGGCTATATTGACCGCGCTGCGTCCAATCGAGCTTTGCTCTTAGCCGATGGAAGATGTGCCGCCTCTGAAAATAATCCGAATGGTTGCTATGTCGGCCCAACTGTAATTGATGGAATTACCGCCGAACACGAATGCATACGCGATGAAATATTTGGGCCCGTCTTAAGCGTTCTTCGCGTTGATACCTTGGATCAAGCGATAGCGATCGAAAATGCTTCCCCCTTTGGCAATGCCGCGGCGCTATTTACCTCATCTGGTGCCGCTGCGGCGCATTTCGAAAATCATGTTCGCGCTGGCATGGTCGGCATTAATATTGGCGTACCTGTACCACGCGAACCATTTGCCTTCGGTGGATGGAATGACAGTCGCTTTGGCATGGGCGATATCACAGGCCGCGACGCCATTAATTTATGGACTAGGACACGAAAAATTACGCGGAAATGGACCGCGACCAGCGCCCGCAATTGGATGAGTTAATTTTCACCACCAACCTGTTAGGATTCCTATATGCAAGCCGTTGTTTATCGTGCAAAAGAAGATTTTCGTCTCGATAACATGCCCACTCCCACACTTAATTCGGGTGAGTTATTAGTACAAGTTGAAGCCGTTACCGTGTGCGGTGTTGATTTGCGTACATTTCGTCATGGCGACGCAAAAATTGCTCCGCCACGCATTCTTGGTCATGAATTTTGCGGGCGCGTCGTCGAAAGCGCAGCCAATGACGCTTCGGCACAAGTCGGTGATCGCGTAGTCATGTATATTGTTCTGGCTTGTGGGGCCTGCCGTTACTGTCGTGATGGGCGCGCTAATTTATGCCTAACGCGCACCACCATGAGCTACCAACATGACGGCGCGTTCGCTCAATATATTAAAATTCCAACCGCTGGTCGTCGACAATTATACAAAGTTCCCGATCATATTCCGTCGACACACGCAGCGATATGCGAGCCACTTGCCTGCGTGCTCAACGCACACTCGCGTATTGATATCGGATTTCGTGACGAAGTCGTCATTATGGGGGCTGGCCCCATTGGCGTTATGCACGGCATTGCTGCACGTGAACGTGGAGCACGGAAAGTAATTTTATGTGATGTCAGCACGGAGCGTTTAAACCTGTGTCAGCGATTTGGATTCGATCATTACCTACCAGTACACGAGCAAGCGCACCTCGAAGAAGTTAAGCGTCTCACTGATGGCTATGGTGCATCCGTCGTCATTGTCGCAGTTGGCGCGGCTCAAGCCCAGGCCGATGCTCTTGAAATGGCTGGTAAAGGTGCGCGCGTTGAATTTTTTGGTGGCCTACCCAAATCAAAACCCACGGCCACGCTCAATACCAATCATCTGCATTATAAAGAATTATTAGTTTCTGGTAGTTACAGCGAAAAACCAAGCGATTTTGAAGCGGCGCAAGCCATGGTTTTTTCAGGACGTTTCCCTGCCGATAAATTAGTAACGCATCAATTACCGCTAGCACAAACAACGGATGCTTTCGCTCTCATGGAGCAAGGCAGCGCGCTTAAAGTCTGCATCACTCCAACCCCCTAATGGCCGAGGTTTCATCGTGCACGCTACTCCTACTGTTCTGACTACTCCCCCCGCGACTACGACGCTGCCACATGCGCAACTGCTCTTAAATGGACAGTCGGTTGATGGGGATAGCTGGCGCGTGGGCGAAGTTCATTCGCCAGCAACGGGGAATTTAATTGGCACTTATGCTTGGGCCAGTGCGGAACAACTGGAGATCGCCGTATCGTCCGCGAATAACGCTTGGCGTTCCTGGGCAAAAACTCCCGCTCATGAACGTGAGGCATTGATGCGCAAAGCTACGGCATTTACGCGTACGCAAGCGGATTCAATTGGTCGGCTTATGGCATTAGAACAAGGTAAGCCATTTTCCCAATCACGTAGCGAGGTCATCGGTGCATGCCATATCATTGATTTTTATGCGGCAGAAGCCGTACGTATCAGCGGTGACATTAACCAATGTGAAAAAGCCAACCTGCGTTCATGGGTTATTCGCCAACCCGTAGGAGTCGTAGCCGCGATTACTCCATGGAATTATCCGGTAGCGTTGCTGTCATGGAAATTGGGGCCAGCATTAGCCGCCGGCTGCAGCGTGGTGGTGAAGCCGAATTGTGTTACACCGTTATCACCAGTAGCGTTTTGCAAAGCGCTCGTCGAGGGCGGAATACCTTCGGGACTCATTCAAGTATTGGTGGGTGACGACATTCAATTAGGCAGTGCCTTGGTGGTCCATCCCCAAGTAGCAAAGGTCGCATTTACCGGATCGACCCGTACTGGACAGGCGATTATGAATTCCGCCGGACCACAATTAAAGAAAATTACCTTAGAATTAGGCGGACACTGTCCGGCGATCGTCTGCGATGACGCAGATTTGCCTGCTACGGCAAAAGCCATCGCTTATAAAGCGTTTCGCAACATGGGACAAAGTTGTTCGTCTATTAATCGTATTTACGTACCAGCCAACCTCCATGATCAATTAATTGAATTAGTCGCCGCAGAAGGTCGCGCCATGACCATCGGTGATGGACTTATCCCTCCCAACAGTGATTTGGGCCCGATGACCACAGCCGCATGTGTGACCAAAGTGCGCTTACACGTCGCCGATGCGGTCGCCAAAGGCGCACGATTAATCAGCGGCGGAGATGCACCCCCAGGGCTCGCCGAGGTCGGAAATTATTACCAACCAACGGTACTGGCAAACTGCACCCATGACATGGTGGTCATGCGCGAAGAAACATTTGGGCCAGTCGCTCCATTCATGCCTTATCATAACCTAAATGAGGCCATTGGCTGGGCTAACAATAGCGACTATGGATTATGTGCCTATCTCTTTACACGCGATTTTTCTCGCACGATCCACATTAGCGAACGATTAGAAGCAGGTACGGTCTGCGTAAATCATATCAACGTCAACACCGCTTACGCACCATATGAAGGCTGGAAAAATAGCGGCTTCGGCGTGGAGCTGGGACGTGATGCGATGAATGAATACATTTTACGCAAACACCTTAAAGTTGAAATAAACAACCAGGATTCTTATGCTTCTTAATCCACTCCAGGCTCATTTGGTCTATGAATTTGCTGCTCGTGAACGCTTCGCTATTTTAGCTGTAAATGCCGATAGTCCGGCTTGCTTAAATGACGTACTCGAAGCGGCTCGACTGGCACAATCTCCTATCATTATAGAAACCAGTTTGTGGCAATTAAAAGGACATAGCTTTGGAGCCGGAGACGCCATGCGTGGTATCGCGCGCTATCTCGCCGACATTAGCCTTTTAGCCAATGATCCCGCCTACCTTAATGTTCCGGTCCTCTTTCATACCGACCATATCAAAGGACCCGAAACACAGTCACTCATCAGTGCTGCCATCAGCGGCGTGACGTTACGCAATCACACCAGTATAGCGACACTTCGCGCATCGAGTATTTCCCTTGATGCGAGCGAACTCAGCGAAGAACAAAATATTAATCTGCTTTCAGCACTCATTGAGCATGCACAAGCTCACCAATTGCCGGTTACCTGCGAAATGGAAGCTGGGGTTGATGATGGCATAACCGATATCGCCGTGATTGAACGATTAGTCACCGGATTAGATCGGCGTCACCCAGGATATCTGGCGTTATTTGCCCCCGGCATTGGAAGCCAACATGGCTTTAATGCCGCCGGTTTTCCTACATTTTCACCTACGGCTGTTGCTGTCGCCAAATCGTGCATTGAACAAATTTGTGGACGCACCATGGGGATTGCCCTGCACGGTTCAACCGGACTCAGTGAACAACAAATTAGTAATGCCGTTGCGGCTGGCGTTACTAAAGTTAACTGGTCGAGTGAATCATTACTTATTCGCGCCACTGCTATGCGTGATTATTGGATCAGCAACGGGAACAAAATAAGTCCGTCAGACAGCGCCTTCAAAGTTACGGCCATGGATAACGGTGTGCAAAGCGCAGTATCACGAACCTATATCCCAGTGGTTCACCAACGCCTGTTGACCTTGGGTTCGGTTGGACAAGGTCCTCGTTGTTTGCAGGCCGCAAAACTCAACCATGTCATGGCGGGAAATGGGTTATGAGTGCCACAACTGCAGCTATCGTCGGCACTGGTTTTATTGCTCCGGTACATGTTGAAACGCTGCGTCGACTTGGTATTCCTGTCACCGGAATATTGGGTCGCGATGCAATTAAATCCGAAAACGCACGCGCAGCGATGGGATTATTGCGCGCCTACCGCACCTATGACGAATTGTTGGCTGATAAATTAGTATCAGTCATTCACCTAGCGGTGCCAAATGTCTTACATTATGAATTTGCATGTCGCGCTTTGAATGCGGGGAAACATGTTCTCTGCGAAAAACCTTTGGCAATGGATTCAAAACAATCAGCGGATTTAGTCGCCCGCGCTGCCGCATGCGGCCTTCAAGCGGGCGTATGCTATAATGTCCGCTATTATCCGCTCAATTTACATGCGCGACACATGTTACGCAGCGGTGAACTCGGACGCATATTATCAATTCATGGTAGCTACACTCAAGATTGGTTATTAAAATCTACTGATTATAATTGGCGTGTTCTGAGCGAGCATGGCGGCGAATTACGTGCCGTTGCAGATATTGGCACGCATTGGCTTGACCTCATACGCGCCATAACCGGAACAGAAGTCGAACGCGTATTCGCTGATTTATGCACGGTTCATCCGCAACGTACTCGATCGCGTGGCGAAACGGCAACATTTTCAAACGATATGGCGAAGACAACCAGCGAAGTGGAGTCCATTCCCATTACCACGGATGACTGCGGCAATGTGTTATTACGCTTAACCGGTAATATTCCGGCATCCTTATTTGTATCACAGGTCAGCGCCGGGCGTAAAAATTCAATTCGCTATGAAATTGCTGCTGAATTAGGCAATCTCGTTTGGGACAGTGAATCCCCTGAATCCTTATGGATTGGACGACGTGATGGTCCTAGCCAACAACTCATTCGTGACCCTGGACAAATGGCCTCGTTAGCGACGCCTTTTGCCAACTATCCTGCGGGCCATGTCGAAGGCTTTCCTGATACTTTTAAGCAATGTTTTCGTGCCTTTTATGATGCGGTGAACCATCGTGTTACCAACCATAGTCCTGGCTATCCGACGTTTGCTGATGGGCACAGTGAAATTGCCTTATGCGAGGCCATTCTTGCGAGTCATCGCCAGCAATGCTGGACAACGGTCGCCGATAATAAAATTCATCTGACGACTCGGCAGGAAAAATCAGCTAAATAAAACATGGTTCTGGAGAGATCTTTTATGCAACTCGGATTTGTCAGTGCCATCCTACCTGAGCAAAATCTGGAACAGGTACTCACCATTGCGTCCCAAAACCACTATCAGTGTGTCGAGCTGATGTGTTGGCCAGCTGGACGAGCCGAGCGTCGCTATGCCGGAGTAACGCATATTAATGTCGACACACTTGATGCCACATCCATTGCAAACATTCGCAAACAACTTGCTCGCCATCGCATCACCATCAGCGCACTTGGATATTATCCAAATTTATTGACACCAGATGCGAACGAAGCCAGCACCAGCCTTGCTCATTTACGTAAAGTCATGCAGGCAGCCAAACTATTGGATGTAAAATGCGTTACGACTTTTATCGGCCGTAATTGGCAAACCTCCCTTAAAGAGAATTGGCCGAATTTTCTCGCGGTTTGGCGCCCATTAGTTGCCGAGGCAAGTGATCTCGGATTGCATCTATGCATAGAGAACTGTCCGATGTTATTTACAGCTGATGAATGGCCTGGAGGTAAAAATTTAGCTGCTACCCCTGAAATCTGGCGTCGCATGTTTCATGATATTCCAGATCCTTGTTTCGGATTGAATTACGATCCATCCCATTTGGTGTGGCAGCAGATGGACTATATCGCTCCGCTACACGAATTTGCTTCACGCATTCATCACGTGCATGCCAAAGATGTACGGGTTAATCATGCTCGTTTAGCAGACATTGGCATCTTTGCTCCTCCCAACAGCTATCACCAACCGGTACTCCCAGGGAATGGTGATATTGATTGGCCGCGATTCATGAAGGAATTAATTGCCAGTGGATACGACGGCCCAGTTTGCGTCGAAGTCGAAGAAAGCGCCTATGAAGTCGATCTGCCGTCACGCTGTGAGGCATTACGTCGAACACACACCTATTTGGTCCCTATGTTAGTTTCGCAACCGACGAAAAATACGACCAATCAACGTTTGGCACATCAATAATGGTTTCCACAACTCCTGCGTATATCAGCACCCGACTATCGGTTCTGTTTTTTCTCCAATATTTCGTCTGGGGCGCTTGGTACCTTACTGGCTACCGCTACATGATTGCGCATGAAATGTCCTACAACGCATTTTGGCTTTACACAGCAAGTCCATTAGGTGCGATTTTGGCTCCATTTTTTCTTGGCCTGTGTGTTGATCGCTTTTTCAATGCGGAAAAAGTATTATCTGCCTGTTTTATTCTTGGTGGAGCCATCATGTGGTGTTTACCGTGGATCGGTGATCTGCCGGGCACGGCTGTGATGCAGACGAATTCTTCCGGTGTCGAAGAAATTGCTTGGTATACGTTAACCATTGCTGGTTTCACCTTGCCGAAAAGTTCGTGGTTTAACCTCGGCATTTTCGCCCACATGTTGTGCTACATGCCAACACTGGCATTAACGGCAGCACTCGCCTTTCGTCACTTACCGCGTGGGAATGAACAATTTCCATTGGTACGTTTATGGGGCACCTTTGGTTGGATCGCTGGTGGCTTATTATTAGGCTTGTGTTTTACCACGGTCATTGACGGAAAAACCATTGAGGCCGGAGAAAGCGCCATTCAATTCCGCATGGCCGCGTGCGCATCTCTCATCGTCGGATTATTTTGTTTAAGTCTGCCAGCCACTCCCGCTCCACGGAAAGGGCAAGCATTCGCTTGGCGTGAATTATTATTTTATGATGCCTGGAAAGAATGGCGTTCGCCCGCCTTTGCTACGTACATGATATGCGCGTTCCTGATCTGCATTCCTTTGTCAGCTTATTATATGTACCTTACAGTTCAATTAGGGGCGATGAATATAAGTCATGCCTCAATATGGGGCAACATTGGCACATGGTTAGAGGCTGGCATGTTATTCCTGATGCCGTTTTTTATTCGTCGTCTGGGTATTAAACGCATGATCGCCATCGGCATTCTTGCTTGGGTCACACGTTACGCATTATTTAGTTGGAGTGTCAGCGCTGGCATGGTGCCAGATCCGTTTCTGGCAGATCAGAGCATCAACCCAGCGTATCCTGGGATTGTCATCAATGGATTCCCGATTCCCTACCTGCATTTTGGATTTATTCTTTACCTCTTCGGTGTTGCCTTACACGGTATTAGTTACGACTTTTTCTTTATCACTGGCCAAGTGTATGTCGATAAAGTGACTCCTCCAGAAATTCGCGGTCAAGCACAAGCCATGAATTTATTTTTCACCTACGGTCTCGGTTTATATGTCGGTGCCATCATCGCCGGTTATCTAGCTGAAAACGCATTTGTTGATGACCATGGTCAAATTATTGTACCGAGCACAACCGCCGCATTGCCCCATTGGCCACAATTATGGTTACCATTAGCTGGCTTCGCCGCCATCATCCTCGTCGTGTTCTGGTTCACGTTTCGCTACCGAGATAAAACTGAATCAGACGGACCTTCAACCTAAAAGGAAAATTGACTACCCATTAATGGGTAAAATCTATTTCCATATCAAAAAAAATGACCGATATCTGTAATTTTTTATAGCATAAGCCTCTGACGGCGCTGTTCTTTTTTCCACAACGAATACCGCGTCCTGTAAAAAAAAACTCCCGACAATCGCATCTGCGACCTCCGAATCTGACTCAAGCGATTTGTGCACCTCACCATGCGGCAGAGTCTTCATCTACTCAGATTCCCAGGCGACCTGATCCTTTTATCATCCCCGTTTTAGACCACTACAATCGTTAATTGCCGCACGACCGAACTATCGCTAATTACTCCAAATTATCTCGACGAATCTGTTCGCTCTTGTGACAACGGCTATCGACCTCACCGTGGCTATTCGATCTGGTTTTCATAACTGATTTTCTGCCGGGACGCCCTGGTTTCACCGCTCACTTTTAGCATCAAAATAATCGCACAATGCATAACGTGCGCGGTTAATTTCTGCCATGCCCATTAATAACGTGGTGTAGGGATTAAACTTCGCATCAACTATCCCTTTATTACTGATGTAATGATTTCCATCTGGGGTGTGGCTACCGTCTCCGATATCTTCATATCGATACCACTGCCAGCCGACTACAACTTGTGACTGTAGCATCAGAAGCGTCATATGTTGATAAAATCGCGCGCGGTCCGCCTGCGAAACAACTTCCAATCCTGATCCATCAATGTTCGCCAAACCGCTATCTACGCCTTTCGCGTAGAAACTTGATATAAACAATGGCCGTTTATAGAATTGACTGACACGGGAAAAAACCGAGGGGTCTTCAGTCCAATAACCAATATAGTTTATTGGAACAACATCGACTGCGGCCCCCAGGATTTCAATAACATCAACATTATCTGGATTTCGACCTAACGTTTGACCAAACAATAATGATTTCGGTGCGATGCGACGAACCATATGGTAAACCAAATCGCGGTACGCTATTAAGCAACTTCGACGAAAGGAAGCGAGGTCATCCTTCGTGACTGAATCCCATGTACGCTGGCGCTCTAACAGCCAGCGATTAATTACGTTACCCACGTCTTTATCTGCCAGGGCAATTTCCCGTAAACTTATCCATGTGAGTTCCGGCGAGTTATAATTGTCAGTAATAATCCCTATCACAGATTGTGTGGACAAGCTCCTTAGTTCACTTTCCCACGCCAGTAAATGTTTAGCAAAGCCAGTCATGAGCGGAGCCAACATTTGTATTTCGCTTTTAACTGACGACAACTTTTTATTTGAGGCACAATACTTAACTGAAAAATCCTCAGCCACACTAAAGGATAATATATGTCCTGTATTAAGTTTTCTTCTATTTGCTTCTTGACTCAGCGTCACATGGTCAGAACTCGATCCGATCACATTAAAGTCA
>SYDV01000243.1 GCA_005801395.1 Planctomycetia bacterium
AACAATCTCGTCCACGGTAGCGACAGCCCAGAGAGCGCCGTCCGTGAACTGGCAATTTGGTTTCCAGAAACACTCATCAATTGGACACCTTGCGCCCAAACGTGGGTTCAAGGCGATTAACAACTTGACCCGTTGGCCAAACGCCAACGGTTGCTAGCATCCGGCGTCGACCGCATTAATCACGGTTGCGCACTACCACTACCCCGTGGTGTAACGGTAACACTAGAGATTTTGATTCTCTCATTCATGGTTCGAATCCATGCGGGGTAACTTTTTTTTGCCGACCTTAATTGCTGAACCTCGGTTTTATTTGCCGAGGTTTTCACGGTCACTGACCGTGAAAATTAAATTCGCCTGTTTGCACCGTGCATAACACGAACATGTTGCGAACAAATCGGTCATTTACCCGTACGATATGACTCGCCACGATGCGATTCACTGAACCGTAACAACCGACTTACCCAAAGAGGCATTTCATGACGATTTCCCGTTCTGATTCCATTTCGACCGTCCTCCATTTTTTATTCATCGCAGTGATTGCGCTAGGTTTTGCCGCAGTTCCAGCCTTTGCCGAAGATCCGCCAGCTGCCACTAACCCAACTTGGACCGTGCCCGCTGATTGGACCAAACAGGCTGGCGAGCGCGCCATGCGTATTGCCACCTTCACTGCTGGCGCCGATGCCACCGCGATGGAAGTTGCCTTATCCAGTTTCCCTGGTGATGCCGGTGGATTATTCGCCAATGTTAATCGTTGGCGCGGACAAGTCGGATTACCGGCTGTCACTAAAGATAACCTGATGGAAGGTATCGCCACCTTTGAAAATCCAGGCATGAAAGTATTCACCATGCGTTTACAAGGCGCTGCCAATCAGATGTTAGGTGGCATTGTGTACGACGAAGCGAACGACCGCACCTGGTTCATAAAAGCCACGGCTAGTGCTGCCGCCGTTGAACAACACGAAAAAAGTTTTGTCGCATTTGCGCAATCATTTAAAGCTCCGAAAAAATAAATTTACGTCGCTCAACTGACGTTGAATTAATATAATACCCTGCGCATAACGCAGGGTATTTTATTGAGGTATTCGTTTCATCGGCGGGTGAATGAACAATTGGTTAGCGGCGGAAATTTTCCCTAACTAATTTATCAGTAGTAAGTTACAACTATTTACGAGGCCCAATAATACATCCACTTGCTGTCTATCTATCGGTAGATAGATATAGCCGCCCATGAATCCACCTGTCGCGACCAACACCCGTGAACAATTACTCGCAGCCGCTGGCGACCTATTGCAGCGCATGGGTTTTAATGCCTTCAGTTTTCGCACGTTGGGCGAAGTGGTCGGGATATCATCAGCCAGCATTCATTATCATTTTCCTGCAAAAGCCGACCTTGGATTGGCGCTGATTGAGTGGTTCCGAGCAAAACAAGAACCCGACATCATCGCGCTGTGCCAACGCTTTCCCAATATTCGTGATCGCTTTGTTGGTTTAGCTGAACTCATCGCAGAAGAAACCTGCGTCCATGGCAAATCCTGTCCGATTAATGTATTCCTGTCTGAATATGCGCAGTTACCTGAGGTATTACAAACTGCCGTGCGCACCTGGGTTGAGGATATTATCTCCAGCTTAGCTTCTTGGTTAGAACAAGGTCGACATGCTGGTGAATTACGGTTTCCCGGTGATGCCAAGATCCAAGCGCGTTTGGTATGGTCGGTGATTGAACACGGCACCCAAATGGAACGCACCAATCCGCAACAGCCATTTTTGCCACTCATGCAACAACTCATTTCGACGATGACGCCTACGCCATAATTATGGCAAATTCATCATCTCTTCTCGATCAGTTTTAAGGATTCTGTTATGCGAATTTTCCTACCTTTGCTTAGTGTCCTGTTGATCGCCAGCTGTGGTGGCGATCACGCCGCCGGTGGTCATCACGGCATGCCGCCACCGCAAGTTGGCGTTGCTATGCCAATTACCCGTGAATTGGCCACTGAACGCCAACTCACAGGCACCATCGAAGCGATTGAAGTCGTTCAATTAAATCCACAAGTCAGCGGCTTAGTCACGCGGGTGTACGTTACCGACGGCGCGGAAGTCAAAGCCGGTGATGCGATATTAGATATCGAAAAAGCACCTTTTGTCGCCGCCGTTGAGCGTGCTGGTGCCGAAGTGGCTCGTGCGGAATCCCGAGCGCACATTGCCAATTTACAACTTCAGCGCGGTAAAAACTTGGTCGCCGATAAAGTCATTTCCGTTCAGCAATTCGACGATTTAGAAGCGGCAGTTAAAATTGCCGCAGCGGATATTGCCGCAGCCAAAGCGGCGCTCGCCACCGCACAATTAGATCTTGGCTATACGAAAGTCTCAGCTCCTATAAACGGACGTATTGGAAAAATATTAACCACCGTGGGTAATTTAGTCCAGGGCGGTGGACCAGTTCCGCCAACCTTTATTACGACCCTCGTTAGCTTAGACCACGTTTATGTCACGTTTGATGTTGATGAAGGCACTTGGAATGTTCTGGGTGGAAAATTACGCGCTTCTCTCACCGGTGGTGAAGCGGTGCCCGTAGCCGTTGGTTTAATTGGTGAAAATGGACACCCGCATCTTGGTAAAGTGGTTTTTGTCGATAATCGCATCGACCAAGGTAGTGGTTCCATTCGCGTTCGCGCGACCTTAGAAAACCGTGATCGTCAATTAACGCCTGGCGCATTTGCCCGCGTGCGTTTGCAGATCGCCCCACCAAAACCAGTTATTTTAGTACATGAACGAGCCATCTTAAGCCAAATTAACACCCGCTACGTTTATACCGTCGGAAATGACCAAAAAACTCAAATGAGACCCGTCCGTCTCGGTGAAAGTGTTGGCGCTTTACGCATCGTTGAAGAAGGATTATCCCCCACCGATTCCGTGGTCGTTGTTGGACACGCTAAATTATTTATGCCCAATATGCAAATCGCACCACAGCCAGCGAATATGGAAACTGCGATTATGACGGTTCCCGTGGAAACAACTCCACCAACGCCAGGCAAGCCCGCAGAATCACCGACCAATGAAGGTGCGAAGCCGTGAGATTGCCGCAATATTTTATTGATCGCCCGATATTCGCGACGGTCTTGTCGTTTGTCATCGTATTGATCGGTGGACTCGCCGTGTGGCGTTTGCCCATTAGCGAATATCCGGAAGTCATTCCACCCACCATTGCCATCGTCGCCAATTATCCTGGGGCAAATCCGCAAACCGTTGCCACCACCGTTGCCACGCCGCTTGAACAAGAAATGGTGGGCATTGAAGGCATGCTCTACATGCAATCGCAGAGCAATACCGATGGTCACATGCAATTAACGCTGACCTTTGGTATTGGCACTCATTTAGATAATGCCTTGGTCGAAGTGCAAAATCGCATTCAGCGAGCAACTCCGCGCCTACCAGATGAAGTTAGGCGCTTAGGAGTGACCTCGCTCAAGACGGGCAGCAATTTATTAATGGTCGTCCATGTGCTTTCTCCTGATGAATCTCAGGATATGCTGACCTTATCGAATTACGCCCGCTTATATGTTCGTGATCGCGTCGCCAGTGTTCATGGCGTTGGTGATGCTCGGATCTTCGGTGCCGGTGAATACAGTATGCGAATTTGGTTAGATCCAGAACGCATGGCCGCACGAAAATTGACTCCTGCTGATGTTACCCTGGCCATCCGTGAGCAAAATGTACAAATTGCAGCGGGAACGTTATCGCAACAACCAGTTCCAACGGCCACCGGTTTTGAATTGACGGTGACCACCCAAGGACGCTTAGAGAATGCAGACGAATTTGGCAATATTATTATTCGACGAGGCGATCAAGGTCAGTTGGTGCACCTACGTGATGTTGCACGCATCGAATTAGGTGCAGCTAGTTATACTTTGCGTAGCTTGCTAAATAATAAACCCGCCGCTGCCATTCCTATCTTTCAAGCTCCTGGATCAAACGCTTTAGATACGGCACAAAAAGTTAAAGAAACGATGGCTGATTTAGCGAAGTCCTTTCCGCACGGTATCGGTTATGAAATTGTTTATGATACCACTCAATTTGTCCGCGCATCAATTCGCGCTGTATTAACGACACTGATAGAGGCTTTGGTGTTAGTAGTGATAGTCGTTTTACTATTCTTGCAAACTTGGCGCGCATCCATCATTCCATTAGCAGCTGTTCCGGTATCTTTAATTGGAACCTTTGCCGTCATGTATGCGTTTGGATTTTCAATTAACACCTTGTCTCTTTTTGGCTTGGTTCTCGCCATCGGCATTGTGGTCGACGATG
>SYDV01000244.1 GCA_005801395.1 Planctomycetia bacterium
AATCCCTCGGCGGTGCGTGCTTGTTTATAGGCTTCTTTATATTGCCCCATCGCGAGCTTGAGTCGAGCATTGTCCAAATGACCCATTCCATGCTTTGGATTAATGGCAAGTAACTGCTGAGCCCAGGCTGCAGCCTTATCATGCGCACCAGCTTCGACAGCGATATGAAGGGCTGCAGCTAACGCTTCGACGTTTTGCGGATGGCGTACGACACATTGTTCATACGCTTCTACCGCTTCTACCTTACGGTCCAACGACCACAAATAACTGCCTAAATCAAAGAAATTTTCAATGCGATCTGGTTCAATTTCCGTAATTGCTTTCATATGAATAATCGCTTGCTCAGGCTGCTTTTCGACACGATAGCGCTCAGACAACGTACGACGAGCAGGCAAGAATTTTGCATCGGCTTTAATAGCGGCTAAATAACGCTCCACTGCCAATGCAATCGTCGCCACTTGGCGCGCAGTGCCTATTTGCAGCTCAGCATTAACCGCAGCTGCCGCTTCGATGACTTGACCGCTACCAAAATACGTTTCGGCATCTGCCGGATTGAGACGAATCGCGATGTCGTATTCCCGTAAGGCTGTAACAAAATCTTCGTTTGCGGTTGTTCCCCCTTTTTGTCCACGATGCAGGTAAACAGCACCAATCGCCTTGTGCATGCGAGGGTCTTTGGGAGTCAAATCAATGGCCTTGCGCAGCGCTTCAATGGCTTCGACGTAGCTACCTTCTTGATCCAAGATACGGCCCAAATACCAACGAACTTCCGCGTTATTAGGACGCAAGCGGACCGCTTTTTCACATTCGCGGCGCGCTTCAGAATAACGACCTTGTCCGGCCAAAGTAATACCTAGTACCGCGTAAGCATCACCCTGCTCCGGATCAAGCTCAACGGCCTTGCGCGCGTGACCGATTGCTTCTTGATAGCGCGCTGCTCGATTTTCGGCCGTCATGACCTGTTCGCCCGTTTCAGCAATCGCTTTGGCTAATAAATAATGCATTGAGGCTCGGGTTTTTTGATCCACGAGAGTGTAATCTTCGTTAACCAAAGCCAACACTTCACGCAAGGTAACTGCGCAGGCATCATATTGCGACCAGCTCATTAAATTACGGGCACGCTGTAATCCGATGACCGCACGATTGGTCAATGGAATATCTGATGATAACGCAGCGTTATAATAATCATCTGCCAGAGCATACGAATTATCACTCGCTAATTGGTTCGCCTGTTGGGTGTGATAGACGACCGTATCGCTAAGTTTTGGCGAATTTGGCACCACATTAATTCGATGAATGTTAATGAGTGGCGTACCATCCATGACCGTTTTTACTTCACCAATTAAATCAACCACTTGGTACCGCTCTAAACTCACGACGAATGTCGCATCTATGCGGTTCTTTTCAATAAAAACCGTCGTTATTGGATTAGCGCGAACCTGCGGATCAGAGAGGTCAGCGTGATCGTCGTAAATTATTAAATTGGCATGATTATTTGGAATGAAATAGGTATGCATCCGATCAAATAACGTTGCGCTTTCAACGAACACACAACGAAATCGAACTCGTAAATTCTGAAACGCCTCAGGCGCAGCAAGAATCGCATTAAGGTCTACATTTTGTAGTTTCATTTCACCTGGATGAATGTGCTCACGCACTTCAGAATACGACGCAGCTATTGCCGCTGTGGTGGGAAAAGTGGCAGCAGCGAGCAGAGCAAGACAACGAGATAGGCGCACAAATCCCCCTTAAAGTGAGGCAGTGAAGCAATAAGCAGCTCACACGACCGAAACTGAAAAAATCAGTTCTTATCAGAATGAGCAAAACTGTAATCAGCGGACGCCGATGGCAGTGCTGAGGACTATAGAACGACTCAAACGCAATCACAAGTCTCTGGTGTCCACATGAGCAGGATCCTTCACACTGCGTTTGACTGGCTTCCAGCCCTTCCATCTAACACATTTTGCCCTTAAAGGGCATGTCCAACGGGGAGCACTTCACCTGATTTGATGGTTAGACGCGCTTTACCCGCATCATGAGGTCAATAATGAAACCATCCAATGCTCCATCCTGCGCCCGATATTTGGCAACCTGCTCGCACGCATAAGCCACGCTGCTATGGCTCTTAACCCCAAAAGCTTGTCCGATTGCGCCATAGGTATCGGCACTTGCGGATTTCAGCACATACATGGCAACATGGCGAGCGGTAGCTCGGTTACCTGAACGATTGCGTCCAACCAAGTCATCAACCGTCAATTCAAAATAGTCGGCTACCGCACGCATAATCATTTTCGCGCGCGGTTCGCCTGAACTACGATCTATGACATCTGCGAGCGCTTGGCGCGCCAACACCAGGTCGATACGACGCTGGAAACTTTGTGAGTAAGCCACCAATTTATTAACCGCGCCTTCGATTTCACGGATATTGTCCGTGATGTGATCGACAACATAAGATAATACATCTTCACTCAATGTGATGGACTGAGCCTTTGCTTTTGCTTCAACCACCTCGCGTCGCAATTTTGGATCTGGTTTTTCTAAGGCGACAACTAAGCCGCCACTAAAGCGCTGAATAAAACGTTCTTCCAAATATTTAATATCAGCTGGTGGAGCATCTGATGTTATAACTACTTTTTTGCCTTGTTCATTCAATTGATTAAAAGTCGAAAATAATTCTTCTTTCGTTTTAACCATTTGGCCACGAGAAAGAAAATGGATATCATCAATTAACAGTAAATCCGGGTGGCGCATTTTTACACGAAATGCCTGAATACCAGCCGAGCCTTGTTCACAAGCCGTAATGTAATCATTGGTAAACTGTTCACAGCGAATATATTGCACCTTGCTCTTCGGATAACGCTCATGGAAGGCCAAGGCTAAACCTTGTTCCAAGTGGGTTTTACCCAAGCCCGATGCCCCATGAATAAACAATGGGTTTACTGGATTGCCTGGATCTTCCAGAATGCGAATAATCGCGTCGTACGCCATGCGATTCGTGTGACCGACCACAAAATCAGTCAGTAATTTAAAACCATGCCCCCAACGACCGCTCAACCGCGCTGAAGTTGTGGAATCAATATTTTTCTGCGCTTCACGTTGATCTTCTTGTTGGCGAGAACGAGTAACACGAGCTTCGTGTTCACGTAATGCTGTGCCAGAAACACGACAGCGCACTTCCGCAATTGATGCGCCCAAAACTTCACTCGCCATCATCGCAAGCGCATCGGCGTAGCGATCACGAATCGTATGCTGAAATAATGCCGTCGGACATTCGATGGTTAATATTCCGTCTTCAGCCGAAAGTGGGCGCACCTTCGGTGACGCTAACCACAAACGCACCCCCTGTTCATTATCGGGCGAACGCATGCGATCGAGTATGATCGGCCAAGCCTGTTCCAATGCCAACATCTGTCGCGCCACGTGTCATCCTTCGAGTCATTCGACAACCACACTCAGTCTGTGCATAATAACACGCACGCCAGCATAGTTTCAAATAGTTGCGATCTGCTATCCGCAGGGGAATGAATATCTAAAGCGTCCGCCGCTCGACTCAAGAACATCAATGCAAGGGTTCGGACCAACCGCTTGACTCGTAGTGAAACACTACTCGCACAATCACGTCCACACGAGCGCGTGTGATGCCTCTCGCCACACACAAATTATTCTGAATAAAATACCCGCAACTTTGACTTACACAGGTTGACGTAAAAACTCAATAACTTGCGCTCGATTTGGTGAAATGGCCGTGCGCACATAATAACCACTCGTCGCCCCACCGATGTGAAGCGCGCTTTGCGGATCAATGCCAGCTAAAAGCGCAGCAACGAATCCCGCGTTAAAGTGATCGCCTGCACCGGTGGTAATTTTAGGCTTGGGCTCAAAGAAACCATCTGCACCGATACTCCCTGCTGGACGCGCCGCAGATGCACCCCATGCGCATGCCGATGACTTAACCAAATGGCACATCGCCCAAGCGATACCTAATTCGCGCTGTACGATTTCACAACCCTTTCGCGAGGCTTCCCATTCAATTGGATCAGTCGGCGGGGTAATCGCTAATGCAACTAGTACCTGTTTTAACTCTGCCCCATTCATACCGAGCAAGACATCCGCATGTTGCTGCAGCGCTTTCATTGCAGCAAAAGCCGAGCGCAAATCTTCCAACGTGCGTTTGGCTGGGTCAGCAAGATCGACGAAAATGAGCGGGCGCGTTTTGCGCAATCCAGGCAATATCGTTTGCGCCATACCGCGCCAAATATCAGTCATCCCCAAAGTCATGGTCCAATTAACCATTG
The DNA here is from genome assembly GCA_005801395.1 of Planctomycetia bacterium. The sequence continues at coordinate 4,296 of SYDV01000244.1, forward strand.
CGATCGCATCCGCTTCTCGCAAAAGATTCTTGAGCCCTTCTAGCCCAATTTTATCAATAAGCGTCTGATAAGTAACTTTTTCTAATGGCAATAATTTACCCAACATCAATTTACCGTCACTAAATTCGAGAGCATCAGTAGTTGCCGCACCGCCCAGTGAAATCGTTTTTGTCGCTCGATCAGCCAATGGCTTGAATACTGGGTCAATGGCACCTTCTCCCAAAATACCAATCGCCGTGACATCATAATCATAACTACACATGGCGTTGGCCATAATCGGCCCATTCCCACCAATTTTACTTTGCTTTACCACCATTTCAAAATTAGCGCTATTTCCTGCGGCAGCGTTAACTCGACCACCAAATTCACTAATGGTTGCCATTGCAGTATAATTTGCGGTGTCGCTGCGCTTCGCCACAACATCAATAATATTATCAATAAACCCATCAAACCCGACCGTGACTTTGGGGCGACGATTTGCGGGCACACCAGCTAAGGCTTTGGCAGCAGCAGAACATAAAACGGCATCAGCCATAAAAAATTCTCCGAGGCGCAGACGGTAAGAAGGCGTACCCAGGCGCAAGACGGCGAAGTCCGATCACCAGACCAGTTGTCTCACGGAGACCGCCGCAAGAAATAAAAGATTACGAAATTCCTGCGGTACGACATAACCAGACAATCCGCGCCAACCACTCTACCGTTTCTAAATGCCTACTCGCTTCTTTGACACTGTTACCCCAGGCATAAACACCATGCCCACGTACTAAAACTGCTGGAATTTGCGGGTTGCGCGCGGTCATGACCCGACTGGACAACTCTTCCATATCCTGGCTATTCTCGACTATAGGGATGCGTTGCTCACCCTCATGCGTAGAAATTCCAGCGAACGCTTTCTGCATTTCTATGCCTGATACAACGAGATTTGGTCCTGCAGCCATGCTCATAGCTACAGCATGTGCCGGATGCCCATGACAGACAGCCTGACAACCAATAGCTTGATAAATTCGAACATGTAAAAGCGCTTCATCAGATGGCTTTCGCTGATCAGGCGGCAACGGACAAGCACTACCATCAATGCGAATAAAATCGGTTACTTTTAATTGCCCCTTATCAACACCCGACGGGCTCATGCCCACCATCAACGGGCTATTTCCTAACAAACAGCTGACATTTCCCGCCGTACAGGCGAGAAAACCAAGTCCGGCTAAACGACTCGCTTCCGCGGCTAATTGGGTTAGGATCAGGTCACTCACAACGTCTCCCACTCTCTTGGCGTATGACTTACATAGCAGATCACGTACCCTCGCCAAGACACTGTCCAGTTAGTCACCCCCAACGTCATCTCTCGTTACGTACATCATCTCCAATTGACCTTTGACAGCATCCACCTCTTGAGGTTATAATAAAATGTTTACGTTGTTGCCCGCCCTATGAAGCCCCACACGCATCTAACCGACCGGCAACCGTCTACCGAAAATCCAAACGGGGAGGACCATGCCATGAGTGCAACTCAATCGATGAATATCAATGAAGCGAGTAAAGCTTGTGGCTTAAGCCCCAGTGTCCTGCGTATTTGGGAACTTCGTTACGGTTGGCCTAGCCCAAAACGCAAAACCAATGGCTATCGCGCCTACAACCCCCATCAGGTCCAAGAATTAAAGCGCGCCGCAGATGTAGTAAAAAATGGAACC
>SYDV01000245.1 GCA_005801395.1 Planctomycetia bacterium
CTGGAGGGAAAAAATTCGCTGATGTTATCGGATTAAAGGAAGTCATGTTGTCACAAAAAAATCAATTTGCCCGCGCTTTGACTGAACGTTTGCTCAGTTATAGTTGCGGTCGTCGCGTAGAGCCACTCGATCGCTCAGAGGTTGATGCCCTCGTCAGACAATTAGCCAGTCGAAAATATGGCTTCCGTGACCTAATTGAACTCGTCGTAACGAGCCCATTTTTCCTGCGTAAATAAATTAACTTATGGAAAAAAAGCGCGAGTCGGATTTACGGTAGCTAACGCGCCTATTTCTTTCCCACGGCAATCAACGAACTAAATGTCCGTAAATACATACGACTACCCGCGACAGCTGGGCTAGCGAATGAGCCTTCACCTAATTGCGACACGCCCAACGGTTTGAATTTGTCAGCGGCAGCAAACGCAGCTACTTCGCCACGTTTGGAAATAATATAAATTCGATCACCAACCAAGACTGGTGAACCGTAAAATGCACCAACGCCTAATGTTTCACGCCACACATCTTTTCCCGTTGCGGCATCAATACACACGGCAATTCCACCATCGGTGACAAAGAAAATATGTTGACCAACGGGCAATAAACAGGGCACATAAGGAATGCCGGTAATTAATCGCCAAACTTCCGTGGGTTTGCCGCCAACTTTTTCAGGTGGCTTGGTTGCAATGATAGAAACGCCTTTGCCCCCCTGTCCATCACCAGCAATAAATAATCCACCTGCCATAATGGGTGAGCCAACGCAGCGTTGCTTAAAAATATCCGCCTGCTCCCACATGACCTTACCTGAAGTGACATCTATTCCGTAAATTCCATGTAAGGTGCTGATGAGTCCTAATATTGGGGAAGTAGCACTCGGATCCAATAAACACGGTGTTGCTGCGGACATTTTGCCCGACGTTCGCGGAGTGCGCCACCGTTCTTTGCCGGTAGTGGCATCTAAAGCAATAACATAGCTGTCCGATGGACCATCATGTTCAAACGGTAAAATAACTTGGTTACCAACCACAATAGGCGAAGCGCCAGCGCCGTGTTGCGCTGTAAATGCCCCTAAATCAAAAGACCACGCCATTTTTCCATCATGCGTAAAAGCCTGCATGATGGAGCCATCGGGACCAAACCACACGACATACACATGCTTGGCATCAACCGCAGGCGAAGCCGAAGCGAAACTGTTATCAGCATGCTGGCGGAAACTTGAACCGGCGCTCTCATGAGTCCACATAATCGCACCGCTTTGATTATCGATCCCAACCAGAAATCTTTTTCCTGATTCTTTTTCGGCACAGGTGACGAACACCCGATTGCCCCAGACGACTGGCGAAGAATGACCTTTAGACGGCAGCGCCGTTTTCCAAAGTATGTCTTTATCACTCCAGCTCGCTGGAATATCAGCCGAGTCAGCTTGTCCCCCTCCATTTGGTCCACGAAAACGCGTCCAGGAATCTGCCGCATTCAGCAAAGTGGAAGGTAGTGCGAGGGACGCAAATAGGGATAATCCCACTAAGCTAAAACGAGTGATGGGTGATGACAGAGTGCTATTCATATTCAGCATAGATAAAATCCTCGTGCAATTGACCTACGTACTACTGACGAGCAATCGTCTTGTTGTCCCGTGACGAGAAAAAAAATAATTATGCGACGACGGCCATCGACAAATACAGTTCTTCATATTGTTTAGCCACGGTTTCCCAGCTGTTGTCAGCCTTCATACCGCGTTGCATGGCGGCCTTCCACTGCGCGGGGAAGTGTTCAAATAAACCAAGAGCGCGATCTAGGACGCTGCTAAAATGGCCGAGGTCAACTGGACCGAAATCAAAACCATTACCATCGCCACTCGCGACATCGCGTACGGTATCTGCCAAGCCACCAGTGTGGCGAACTAATGGCAAGGTACCATAACGCAGAGAGTATAATTGCGTCAATCCACATGGTTCCGTGCGACTAGGCATTAAAAACAAATCCGAGCCGGCACTAATTCGGTGAGCGAGCGCTTCGTTGTAGCCATACCAAGCATAAACCCAGCCAGGGTGTTTTTCCTGCAATTGTTTGAGACGATATTCTAAACCCGCATCACCACTGCCGAGCACGACCAATTGCATACGACCGGATAAAATATACGGCTCGACGGCTTCTATAATTAAGTCGATACCTTTTTGTTCAACTAATCGACTAACAACCGATACCACGCAGGCTTTTTTCTCCGGCAATAAGCCGGTTTCGATGCGCAATTTATCACGGCAGGTTTTCTTGCCTGCCATTTTTTTTGCGTCGTAAAACGCGGGCAATGCCGTATCGGATGCCGGATCCCAGGCCGCATTATCAATACCATTCGTTATGCCACTGAGTTTATAGGCGTGCCCACGAACAACCGCTTCTAAACCAAAAGCAAATTCCGCTTGTTGGATTTCTTCCGCGTAGCGTTTACTAACAGTGGTGACGCGATCAGCAAAAACGATGCCTGCCTTTAATAAATTAAGGCGACCGTAGTGCTCTAAATGTAATGGGTTAAACAACGACCAATCAAGGCCAGTCAATTGCATATCGAAATGCCAGAACGCGCCTTGGTAAGCAATATTATGAATGGTAAACACCGAACGTGTGGCTGGCAATGAACGATTAAATCCGCGTTCAAGCAACGGTGGAATTAATCCTGTTTGCCAATCATGTGCATGAACGATGTGCGGCGTCCAACCAAGATAGCCAGGTAATGCCAAAACACCTTTACTAAAAACGGCAAAACGACGCGCGTTATCTTCGTAATCGGTATTGGGATTGGGGCCGTAAATGCCTTCACGGTCAAACAATTCATTACAAGCCAACAGGTACACCGGCACGCCATCAATGGTCACGGAGCCAACCCCAATGCGATGATCGACGCCACCGGCTTCAATCACCATACTGTGTTGGCCCCATGTCAGACCCAATTTTTCTGCCGCAGCGATGGCCTTGCGATAGCCGGGAATCACTACGCGGACGTCATGACCAATGCGACGCAAGGCTGCGGGAAGGGCTCCCGTGACGTCGGCTAAACCTCCTGTTTTGACTAAAGGAACCATTTCACTGGCGGCGTGAAGCATGCGAAGCGGATAAACCATGATGAACCGATCCCAAAAACGACGTTGTCTGTGTCTTGCGTACCCGATGATGCGACAGGCGGCAAGCAGCCTTTGCTGAGCCTTTCGGGCGACCGTGCGTTGCGGGATTTTCCGCACGACTACAGTCCCCGCCCATGCACGAGCCTATTCCTACTATTGAGCCGTCTATCGGCACTAAATCGTCAAAGACGGTCTATATCGAAACTTTTGGCTGCCAGATGAACGTCAATGACACCGAAGTGGTGTTAGCGCGTCTCGGAGAAGCAGGTTGGACGCAGGTCGATTCCCTCGAAGCCGCCGGCTTAGTGCTCTACAATACTTGTTCAGTGCGAGATAACGCCGAAGCCAAAGTTCGTGGTCGTTTAGGACTACTCAAAGGCATGAAGCGCGCGCGACCGTCGATGCGCATTGGTATTATGGGTTGCATGGCGCAACGCGAAAAGGATGAAATTTTAAAAGCCTATCCGCACGTCGATTTAGTCGTTGGCACTGATCAATTTGTACACATGCCACAATTATTAGAACGTCTTGATGAAACCGGACGCATCGCAGCAACGGATTTCGGAGATTTTGAAGACACGATTTGGAGCGCTGAACGCTCAACCGGAATTAATGCCTTCATTTCGGTTATGCGCGGATGCAATTATAATTGCACCTATTGCGTCGTGCCATTTACCCGTGGACGTGAAAAAAGTCGACGTCCAGAACAAGTCGAAGATGAAGTGCGTAAATTAGTCGATCAAGGATTTAAACAGGTCACCTTAGTCGGCCAAACGGTAGACGCGTATGGCAAGACGTTGGGGGATGGCACCACACTCGCTTCATTGCTTCGCCGCCTGCATGACATTAATGGGCTAAAACGTATTCGCTTTATAACCAGTCATCCCAAAGACATCACCGACGATTTATTGGATACGATGGCAGAATTGCCGCGCGTCGCCAAACACCTCCATGTACCCGTTCAATGTGGATCCGACCGTATTTTACGCTTAATGGGTCGTCGTTACACACGCGATGATTATTTGCGCTTCGTGGACCGTGCTCGTCAACGTATGCCTAACGTAGAATTATTATCAGACTTCATCGTTGGTTTTCCGCGAGAAACCGATGAAGACTTCAAATCTACCGTTTCGATCATGGAACAAGTTCGATTCGGCGGAGCCTATGTCTTTATGTATTCCGCTCGTCCAGGAACTCCGGCGTCGCATTTAGTCGATGATATTCCAGAAGACGTTAAAAACGCTCGCTGCAATGAATTACTGCAATTGCAAATGAAGCACCAAGACGAAGCCTATGAACAACAACACGGGCAAACTCACTCGGTATTGGTCGAAGGTCCGAGCAAAAATAACGACACGATGTTACAAGGTCGTTCCATTGGAAATATGAATATCATTTTCCCTCGCACCGATGCCTCAGGTCAATCTCGCGATCACTTGATCGGCGAGTTAGCGAATGTGCGCATTGAACGCAATACCAGGCTGACCTTATTTGGCGACCTCGCGAATTAACCTAATTTGACCTTCGATGAACGATTTTAAACGCACGGAAAAACACACAGTATGTCGGACGATTATTTTGCCGTTAATGGTCGAGTGGTACCTGCCGCTCAAGCTCATATCAGCGTCCTTGATTTAGGCTTCTTACGTGGCGTAGGTGCCTTTGAAACGCTGCGAACTTATCAAAAACATCCACATGCAATCGGCCCTCATTTACAACGGCTGTGGGAATCAGCGGCATCTTTTGGCGTTGCCCCGTGTTTTAGCGAACAAGAGCTACGCCGCATTATTAGCGAAATCTTACGCCAAAGCGGCCATGACGATTTACGCGTAAATCTGATCGTCACTCCTGGGACGCATACCTCCGGAGTATTTGGTGCTGAATCACCGACTTGGGTTGTCATTGCACGAGACGTGCATGCACCAAATCCCACTTGTTACACGGTCGGTGTCAGCGCAATTACCTTTGAAGCAACCCGCCATTTACCGATGCTGAAGACGACCAATTATTTAGTCGGAAAAACTGGACTTGCGCAAGCCGAAGCCGTTGGTGCGCACGAAGCCTTTTATGTCAGTCCAGAAGGTTACGTTACCGAAGGTGTTACCAGTAATGTATTAGTCGTACAGGGCGGTCGCATTATGACTCCCGTGGATGATTGTTTGCCAGGAATTACCAAAGGCGGAATTCGCCCGCTAGCTGAGGCCGCCGGATTAGAATGGTATCAATGTAATATTACCCGCGACTCACTCTACACCGCAGATGAAGTCTGGATTACCAGCGCGGTAAGAGAACTGATGCCCATCGTTAAAGTTGATAACCGTCTAATTGTTGACGGACGCGTTGGACCATGGGCTAAACGATTGCTGGCCGAATATCGTGCGACCTGCATTGCTGATTCGTTACGCGATGCGACCCAGAAACCAACATGAACTCGACCGCCGCCAACACCACCTCAAACAATTTACGAGCCACCCTTTTACCCGGTAGTCCACATTTTATCGTCACCGAAGAACCTGTTTATCAGCCAAGTGGTGCAGGCGAACATCTCTTCGTAGAAATAGAAAAAGAAAACCTTACCACCGATCAGGTCGCTGATGCGCTAGCAAAAGTATGCGGGCGTAAGTCACGCGATGTCGGTTATGCTGGGCGAAAAGATCGCCACGCCATTACGCGCCAATGGTTCAGTGTCCATTTTGGTGATGCCGCTGGTTTAGAACACCTAGCCGAACAATTACCACTGGGCCGGATGCAGGTGCACACCGTTTCGCGCCACAGTAATAAATTACGTTTAGGGCACTTGTTAGGCAATACGTTTGCTCTGGCCATCGCGCATGCTCCAGCCGATTTAAGCGAACGATTAGCTCAACTGGCCCACCAGGGCATTCGAAATGCTTATGGCCAACAGCGTTTTGGTATTGCCGGTGCAAATCTAATCGTCGCACAAGCATGGGGCAGCGGCGATATTAATACGGCCATCGCACGATTAATTGATCCTCTTGGACATTGGAAATGGGGCGATGAATTACCTGGCGGGTTTCGCCACGGCCCCGAAGGCCAAGTGTTAGGTGCATTACGTCGAAATGCCGAACCAGCTAAAGCGCTCCACGCTGGTGGTGATCAATTACGTAAATTTATCGCCTCCGCAGCTCAAAGTGCCATTTTTAATGCTGTATTAACCGCTCGTGAAACCGCCGGATTATTGCACACGTTTCGCGTTGGCGATGTCGGTTGCACAGCATTTGGTGCACCATTCCTATTAACCGCAGACGCGCTAAGCGAAACCAATCAACGAGCCGCCCCTGGGGTATTCGATGCTTTTACCACTGGACCCATGCCTGGCTCACAACGGCCAAGTCCTGAACCAGCAATCGAAGCAGAAGAACGGGCATGGTCAGCAGTAACCAACATGGACTGGTCCTGGTTTATGCCCGAAGGTGTTTTTGCCAGCCCAGGCGAACGCCGACCATTAATCGTGCCATTCCGCGCGACACCAAATTTACGCACTGACGGTGATAAAATTTGGCTGTCCTTTTCCTTACCCGCAGGCGCTTACGCGACGATGGTGTTGGAACAATTAGGTATCAACATTCCAGATGACCGACGCGGATAACCTTACCTAAAAACCCTTTAATGATACTTAGGCCCCGCCCTTACCGACCGGCTGTAAGACCTCGGGTAATCCTTTTAATAACCACCCAAACGCGACGGCAACCATAGCTGTGCCCATAGCTGAAAAGATCATATTCCAACCACTTCCGTCACCGAAACCGGCAATCCAACCGTCACATAAATGGACTAACATGGTTGCGATAAATGCCCAGGATGCCCAGCCGGTCATGCGTGAGCGAAAAATTAAACTACGGATAGGTAAATAAATAATGGCTAGGGTTATAAACGTTAGCGCATGAAAAACGACGGAACCTGGATCGAAAACATCCGCAATAGTGCCAATGACCCAAGCGCGTGGAATAACGCCTTGTTGCGTTCCGTCCACCATCGCCCAAGCGGCTAAAGCCAATAATAAATTTGGCGCGGCTGGGTAGGCACCAAACCAGCTATATTGCAAAACAGCTAAAGCCGTCGCGATGATGATGAGAACGACAAATCGCACGCACAGGTCGTAGCGGTAATCATATGCGACGCAAAGAGGGCGATGTTATTAGAAGCGGTCTAAAAAACTCCCGCCAAGACCGACGCTGCGGACCAAGCGCATCCACCATACCCTGTTCAGGGCACTTAGGCGAAAATACCAAAGGAATAGCAGAGCTATTTCGAGGTGTTTTCAACGCAGGTGGGGCGCTTGAGACCAAGTCGGTCGACGTGCGCGAGTTTCCAGACAGCCTCTAAGGATCGCACGTCGCGGCCACACTTCGGTGAGTAGTAATTTTCCGCCATCATTTAGCGTCCCACCCATGCGATATGCTGGCATTGATGAAGCAGGCTACGGTCCAACCCTTGGACCTTTAGCTATTGGAGCCGTCGCGGTGGACACCGACGATATCGCTCATTTAGGCCGAGCACTCGGCGCACATGGGGTCAAAGACAGTAAAGCGCTGCACAAAGCGGGAAATTTAGCGCCACTCGAAACAGTTGCCTTAGGAGGACTCGCCTGGATTACTGGACGTCAGCCCAAAACGGCAAGTGATGTATTTGCTGCACTTGGTGAAAAGGACGCGATCCGCCAAGCTCCGTGGCAAGCCGGCGCCAACGACCTGCGCTTACCGCTGGCGGCTCACGTCATTCATCCGTGGTCTATCCCGTCCGCCAAACCGATTGGAGTGCATGGCCAATTAGTACACGCGGATGCGTATAACTCATTTATTTCCACGCAGGGCAATAAAGCCGATTTAGAAATACATCACATTCAGCGCTTATTAGCCTGGGCTGGTGATGTTGGCCCTAGTGAGATGGTGGTCGATCGCCTAGGTGGACGACGCTACTACGCTGACGCCCTCCAAGCCATTTGGCCATCCTTATCGCTTACGGTGGGCGAGGAAATCGCTGATGCTAGCCGTTATTGCGTTGGCTCACATCAGGTCAGCTTTCTTGTCGGTGCAGAGGCCCGTTGGCCGTTAACCGCGTTGGCCAGTTGTTTCGCTAAGTATGCCCGAGAGTTGCATATGACGTTATTTAACCGCTATTGGTGCAAAGAGATTGATGGCCTGAAACCAACCGCCGGCTATCCAGAAGATGCCCGCCGATTCCTTAAATCATTGACTCCTGCTCGTTACGAGCCCATTGGCGCCCAACTTATACGTGGCTGGCCTCGTTTTTGACATGTTCACCGCTCACTTCCTTTGTCCCAGACAGAATCTTCTCGCCTCCGACTTTCTGGTGTATACATAGGGTTAGTAGCGGTGACCCATCAGTCACGCATATAAACTATGGAAACAATCGGCCCCCTCCAATTACGCGTGATGCATTACCTGTGGTCACAAGGTCCGGCAACGGTCCATGCGGTTCAGGAACACATCAACAGTATATCCAGCGAACGTCCGCTGGCCTACACCACCATCCTTACCGTGATGCGCAACCTCGCCCGGCGCGGCTTCCTGGCCCAGGCGCCGGAAGGCCGAGCCCATCGCTTCAGCGCCA
>SYDV01000246.1 GCA_005801395.1 Planctomycetia bacterium
AATTGGCGAATTCTTTACGTAAGCGTTGTTGGAATTCAGCTTGGGATAATTTTCGTTCACCCGGTGGCACCAAGGTGATGTACATACCGCCTTCATTTCCCGCGTCGTTTTTGCTACTGCCAATAAAAGTATAAACGGTTTTAACTTCTGGTTGTTGTAAAATGAAATCTTCAATCGGTGTGATAAGTCGATCGGTTTCGCTGACCTCAGTTCCTACGGGAGCTTCAGCACGTAGGCGTAAGCGGCTTTGATCTTGCGATGGAACTAATTCAGTTGGTAAACGCGTCATCAACCAGACCGAACTGGCTAGTATGATTGCGGCAAAAAAAACCGTCATTACCGGGCGGTAAACGGCAAAAGGTAATATGCGACGATAGAGATCCGTTAGGAGATCCAATAAACCGTCAGCAGATCGACCAATGAGACTTCGGCGCGGACTGATATTCAATAATTGAGCGCAACGCGCAGGTGCCAACGTGACAGCCTCAACATACGAAAACAACACAGCTAAACATAAAGCGACACCGAATTCATAGAAAAATCGCCCAATCATTTCATCCATAAACAAGGTCGGTGAAAAAATTGCAATGATGGCAATGGTCGAAGCTAATGCCGCAAAAGCGATTTCTCGTGTGCCGATTCGTGCGGCACGAATACGATCCATACCAGCTTCACGGTGCCTGGTGATATTTTCCAACACCATAATGGCATCATCAACGACTAAACCAACGGCTAGTCCAAGACCCAGTAACGTAAACGTATTGAGCGACATGCCCATGAAATAAAGCACGCCGATGGTGCCCAATAGGGACATGGGAATAGCGAGGATCACATTGAGGGTGGAGGAAAAACTACCGAGAAAAAACCAACACAAGGCAGCGGTTAATAAAATCGCCTGAAGAATTTCAAACTGTAATTCCTCCATTGATTCTTTAACGAATTCAGTGCCATCATACGACACCTTTAACTCCATCCCTGGGGGTAGTGTCGGTTGGATTTTTTCAATTGCGGCGCGAATCCCTGCTGAAATCGCAATCGCATTAGCATCATGCATTTTTAATATGCCAATGCCCTGGGCGGGAATGCCATCAACGCGAACTTTACTTCGTAGATCTTCAAACCCATCTTCAACTAAGGCCACTTCGTGTAGTGCTATCGGAGTTCCGCCACGAACAGCGACGACCAAATTGCGCAAGGCGGTTAAGTTAAGCGCTTCGCCCATCACGCGCACATTCAATTCTTTGCCACCAACCTTTAATTGACCCGCTGGTAATTCAACATTTTCACGGTTTAAGGCGCTCACGACTTCATCAATGGTCAGTCCGCGACTCGCTAAGCGCGCTCCATCAATCCACACGCGGACGTTTCTTTCGCGCCAACTGCCGAGGTATATTTCGCTGACGCCAGGCACGACTTTGAGTTGGTCACGTAATTGGTAGCGGGCGATATCAGCTAACACTCTGGCGGGAAACGCGCCGGATAGGCTGATATACATGATCGGTGAATCGTCGGTATTATTTTTCCGTACGACGGGCGGATCCATATCTTTGGGTAATTGACCGTATTGTTGTGCCACCTCTGCTTGGACATCTTGCATGGCCAAATCGACGTTGCGCGACATCGGAAATTCGAGGTCAATTTCGGCGCTGCCATTGCGCGAGGTAGAACGCATGGTGACTAATGATTCAACAGCGGAGAGATCCTCTTCGAGAATCTCAATCACATCGTGTTCAACTATTTCGGGTGATGCGCCTTCCCATTTAACTGAAATATTGATAACCGGACGATCCACATTGGGAAATTGGCTGACGGCAATACGATGCCAAGCAATCAAACCAAATAGCACCACCATAGCCATGAGCATCCACGCCATCACTGGCTTGCGGATGCATGCGTCAGTTAATCTCATGGCGCTGGCTTAGTCGTAGTAGAAGTCGAAGAATTCGTCGCGCTTTTATTTTCTGGTCCCGTTGACGGACGAATGATTACCAGGGCTTTATCGCTTAATGCGGCAGACCCACGGATAACTAAACGTTCGCCGAGGTTTAATCCTGAACGGACTTCAACCGCACCTTCAGCGGTACGTAAACCAAGGGTTAAAATCCGTTCGCTGGCGCGAATTTCATTATTTGTTTCTGTGACTACATAAGCCAGGAAGCCGCGTTCGCTGGGCTGAACCGCCGTAAGTGGGACGAGAATGGCATCATTTGAGGAAATGAGAAAATTGATGCGGATAAAACTCCCAGGAATAATGCCGGCTTGTCGCGGATCATCGACGTGGGCCGTGATATCAACTAAGCGAGTTATCGGATCAGCCCCGGCGCCGACGTGAGTAATGCGCGCGTTATAGGCTGAGGCCTGTTCATCGGTGGAAAAACGTAGGGTCTGTCCAACAGATATTTGTTGGGCATCACCTTGAGGAACGCGACATGTCACTAATAAAGGATCGCGTCGTTGCAGGGTGGCTAATAATGTGCCGACTTGCACAAATTGTCCGGTCTGCACCGAACGCGTTTGTAAAATGCCGGCAACCGGTGCGCAGATATGAGCATCCGCGGCATCTAATTTCGCCATACCCAAATGAGCCTGAGCTAAATCATGTTCGGCCTGGAGTCCGGCTAAACGCGCACGTGCAGCTTGCAGATCTTCTTCACGAACCAAACCGGGATTATCGCGATTAACGGCTTCTCGGCGTTCAAGAGACCCTTTTGCATCGACGATCATAGCAGATTTTTTCGCAAGCTCGGCTTTTGCGGCAACCAAAGCTAAATCAAATCGTTGTGGCTCAATTTCAACTAAGACGCGATCCGTGGTGGTGGATTCGCCTTCCTGAAAATTGACGGCGGTGACTCGTCCTGCAATGCGAGAAACGATCGAAACCGTTTCAAAGGCTCGAACGGTACCAACCGCATGAATTTCAGAGGTGACTTTCTTCGCTGTAACGGATTCGACTTCAACGGGAAATACTAAACGTTTACGCGATTTTTCCGAGGAAGGTGCCGAACTTTCTCCGCATGCCGTCAGCAGGAACAAAATAACCAATACAACACAAAGTAATTTCAACGAGAAATAATTATTTCTGCTGACGGTTTCATTGTGGCGGTTTAGAGCGCTCATCAAATTCATGGTTGTCCTTGCGCGGGCTTATTCTTTTCTGGGTCGCTGCTGCCTGCGGGCCAACGTCCTAATGATTGTTCAAGTATTAAGGTCGCTTGTTGTGCGGCAAAGCGACTGCGTGCGAATTCAATGTCGGCTTCAAATGCGGCGACATTGGCATCGGCTTGTTCAAGCGCGGTGGCTAAACCTTGATTAAAGCGAATGGCAATTTCGTTGGCATTATCTTGCGCCACACGTTTGCGTACTTGAGCTTGTTCGATGGCCGCGGTCGCTGTTGCCAGATCACCAAGGCCGCTGCTCAATTCTAAACCTAAACGTCTTTGTGCCGCTTTAGCGGTAAGTTCACCTTCGCGCGCAATCGCCGCTAATTTTTCGCGTTGTCCATAACGTGCTCCGCCATCGTACAACGACCAGGTGGCGACTAATGATGCACGATAATCGTTACTATATTTTTCATAGGAACGGTCGTCGTCATACGTCATCTCTGCGCGTAAAAAGAATTTGGGCAAGGTGTCGGTAATCGGCTCATTTGCCGCATACTGCTGCGCTTCAGCAGTTAACACTAAAGCTTTAATGTCCTCGCGTTGCTTGTTCGCCTCCTGTAGTAAAGCCGCGAAATCACTGCCGATAAGCGTTAACGATGGCGGTTCTATTAACGATGGCCATTTGCTGTTTTGTTGCAGTTGCTGTGGTTGGGCGCCAAGCAAATACAACAGCGTATGACGGGTTTTTAGCGCACCGTTTTGCGAGCGAATCAATTCAGTGCGTGCGATCGCGGATTCTAATTCACTACGCGTCACGGTGGCCCGCTCAACTAATCCAGCCTCAGCACGAATGCGTGCCTGGCGCAAAGCTTCGTCAGCCACTTGTAACCGCCGTTCCGCGGCTGTGGTCACGGCACTCGCAGCCAGAGCCAAATAAAACGCGTCCGCCGTTTCAAAGGCCAGCACGCGACGAAGTTCGCTGGCTTGAAGTGTTTCGGCTTGGTACCAACGTTTCGCACTGCGCAAACGTGGCACAGAAGAGGGATCAAACAACCGCATGTCTGCGCGCAAATTACTTTGCGTCGATTCGCCATCGTTCTTAGAGACAGGAATATAGGAAGCGCTTAACGATAACTTTGGCAATAATTCGGCAAAGGCTTCACGCCAAGCACCATCCGCCTGGGCTAATCGTTCGCGTGCGATGGCCGCGTTTTCATTGGCCTCCTGCACTTTAATTAAA
>SYDV01000247.1 GCA_005801395.1 Planctomycetia bacterium
GCCTTCGCTGTCGAAGTCTTGCTCACCCAGGACGGTGATGACGCGAGTGTGACGAGCGAGCGGATGTTTTAGGCCAGCGGGTTTCATGCCCAAACCGTAGGTGGGTTCACACTGACGCAATGCTGGAGTCACGCCTTGGGACAGTAGCTATCGTGGGTAATTGTTGGGTGAGGGTGCAAATCTGAGACGTAGAGGTTTCAGCCACGTTCTTGGCGATTATGGCCATAGGTGTTGGCCAAATATCATAAAGTTCTCGTAAACAGTTACGTATATTACCGTGATGGCGATCAAACAACCGCTGATATTCATGGTCTGGCAAGGTTGCCTGATCAGTGAGCAGTAAACCAATCAAGTGCTTGAGCAAGGTCGGTGAGGTCGTGTGTTGATATAGCAATGGTAATCGACCAGTGACATGACTCGTGGCGAGTAAACCACCGCAATGCGGAGTGGCGCGCTGAAATCGCCACCACAGGAATGGCCCAAGGCGATCTAAACCATCGAGGCTTACGATCGTTTTTGCGCCACATGATTGGATATGACCATGCAATAAAGACCACGTTGGGGTTATGGTATCGGTTAGAATGATTTGGTGGACGCTCCAACCCTCAGCACGAAGTCGGCGTTCTAAGGTTTCGCGTAAGGTGGTTTTTCCGCTCCCATGCGGGCCGACTAATACACCACGCCAACGGTGTGAGTGGAATCGTTCCCACACCTGGGACAGGTGCTGTTGCTCAAAATGGAATGGTAACGCGTCGATGCGGGATGCGCGAAATGGATTTTCATGCGCCGGAATCATTTTAGGTCGCAGTGCCTAATACGATTTCTTCTGCGTTTGGTGCAATAACGATGTTGATGCACGGTATTGGTTCTTGCACATCGCTGACCATTTCTAACGCCCAACGAATAGACACTAATTTTCCGGAACAGGATGGAGGAAACGCGGGGGCAAGAAATGAAAATGGGCGCTCGCCACGCATGGTGCAATCAGTTAAGCGATGCTTGTCAACCACGCTCAGGTCTTGCGTACCTTTGCCTTCGGTAAACCAGAAAAGACGTATTTCAATCCATTGTGGATTCGTTTCAAAATTCCAACGCATGCGACCACTGATATTTTTCCCAGGCGCATAAGCGTGTTTTTCACCGTCGAGAATTATTTCTAAGGTCATGGTGTGCTCCGATTCGGAATAATAATAATCTCGTATTCGTCATTCACATCCGGCCAGCGTGGAATACTGCCCTTCACTTTTAACACCCATTCGATGGTATTATTGCTGCCTTTAAAAGTCGGCATCGTTTTGTGCGGTAAGGATAATGTTGTACGTCCGGTCAGCAGTGAGGCCGGACTATCTAAGGTTGCAATTGGAAGGCGGGCGAAAATGTGCTTTTCGGTGTGGGTATTCGTGCCGCGCCGATAGGTGGCCGATTCGTTTCCCTCTAACGTCAGTGTGAAGGCCGTGACTTTAGACGTATTTCCGGAACACTCCCAAGATAATTCTAGCGTATCCCCAGGTGACAGTGTGTTTTTATTAACCGTGAGGCGCAATTTTGGATTGGTCAACGCTAATAATTGATGAATAAAAACACCGACCACAATGAGTCCAATAAGCACAAAAATAGAGATGAATATCAACGGAAACCACGCGAAAAAGTCGCCTTTGTTTAAATCAGGCAATATGGCAAACACCAAGATGGTCCAGGTAATGCCGTTCCAGATTAGGGCGAAAATACCGATCCCAATGACTTTCGCGAAGCGAGATTGTACCAGATTTAATTCCACTGGTCCAACGCTCGCCAGCTCAAATTTCGGCATCGCGTCTTTGGTGGTGGCTTGGGCGGTTATCGGCACTAACCCGGCTTGTTGCAAACGAGCTGTGCGTCGCATGCGAAATCCCATATAGACCAGCCCGAATCCAATAGCAGGAAAGATCAGAGGAATTAATCCAAACCAAATACTATCGGGTAAATCTCGGACTAAGACCGCCTCGCTAGGATTGTTGGGATTAACGGCACAGGTATGTTGCGATCCGGGCTGTAATTGGTTAACGATGTTTTTTTTCTCCGACCGCCCAGACGAATACATTCCGGCGGTAAAATCATAGGTCGTGGATTCATAACGTTGCGCGGACGGATCTATTTCCGATTGATTAGAATTATAAGCATAGGAAAAACGAACCTCAACGCGGTAGGTCGTACCATCACTGTCACTACTTTCGCCAACACGACTTTCGATAATGGTGCAGGGTACGTCGATCCAATTACTGGCGTGGCTGACTCGCCACAATGGTAAAATCAGCATGATGAAAACAAAAATGCTGCCAAAGCCACCAAAAACTAAACCAAACAGTATTAGGCAACCATAATTATTATTACTATTTTTCCCATCAGACATGGCCTTGCTCATGTGGACACTTTTCTTCACGAGGAGATCCTTGTTTTGAGGGATGAGGCAATGAGTGGTTTAAGCTTTGCTGTCATCCGGATGGTATTTGTACGTAATTTGCTCGACCGGCTCAGTGCGATCGCTGTCGCCTAAATGCTCACAACTAGCGAATTTTCCAATTAATTTCCAATTTCGGTCAACGATTTTGGGACGAGTGAGGGTGGTTATGGCACCGGGGTGCCAATCCAAAGTAATTGCACGGCCATTCATTTTATTAAACAAATCTTTGAGAATAATATCGTGCGATACGATCACGATACGCGCAGCAAACGGTTTGCGGTTTTTAAGTTCGATCATCACTTTGCTGACGCGTTCATGAACAGTCTTGTCCGATTCTGGGTGTGATGGTTTACCCGCTTCCGCGCGACGCTCTTTCCATTCTGGATCCATGGCACTATTCGGACTAAAAGGAATACCAAGGACTTGCGATATTAAGACATTGCCCAGACGCCAATCAGCCGTGACGTCAGCCTTACAAGCGCTGGCAATTATGTCGGCAGTTTCCAAGCAATGACGGAAGGGCGATGACAGTACCACATCGGCACCACCCCGGTCAGCGATAAGACTGGCCGTGAGTTTAGCTTGCTGCTGACCAATGGCCGCTAATCCAGGATCAATCCGCTGATGCGGTGGTGTGCCGCGAGCTTTGAGATTCTCATCCCAGGACGTGAGGTAACCGTGACGAACGAGCAGAATAGTTTGCATGGTGGCCGGATTGTGTGCCTTTGACGGAGGAAGGAAGTGACTTGCCACCACTCGGAGGGGTTCCCAACAACAATGCTAGCTAGGACTTCCAGAACTATTTCGGAAAAAATGCGAGTGTCGTAAAATTGATGTCGATAATCAAACGCGGACCTGGATGCTAGATACAAGATTATTAGAGGTTGCCCAGAAAAAGGATAAGCCGCGCGCAGACGCGGCGTGGGGCATTTTACAAGAGCTCATAGAAATCGCAGGTATACCAGGTTAATGAATGGCATTTAGTATCTGGGTAGAAGTTCGGATACTAAATAGCAAAAAATGTATGATAAGGTTGCCCAGCCTTCCGCCAGACAGCCTACGGCAGACAGGCTCCGTTTGCTGGGCCTTATTTCAGACCCGGCCCGCCCTGGCCCAACAGACCGCGCGCATGAACAGCACGGACAGTTGTGCCTTGTCCGTCCACCCCTTGGAGGGGTTCCAGATGCCGATTCAGGATTAGGAATCATTTCTGGAAAGTTGTGCGTCTCGAAAATGGGCCTTGGGCTAATTGACTGAGAATTTTTTGTGTGTCGGTTTGCCGGAATACGGAAATATTCGCAATATAGGATGCGCGTTTCAGCGTGACGTTTTCTAATCCCATGTTCATAGGGCATTTCGATTCGACGCACTCGCTTTTTTAACGTTCATCATTTTAGTACTTATATTTAAAGATGGTTAATTGAAAAAAGAATATGATGAATCTGTTCGTTTAAACCTTCACACATCCAACCCCGCCCCATGCTTGCGCAGCCATTCTTTACGCTCTTTGAAGTTCGGCATGACTTTATCCACTTCATTCCAGAACGCTTCGGTGTGGTCGGCGTGGTGGAGATGACAGAGTTCGTGCACGACGATGTAATCGATGATGGTGAGCGGGGCCATCATGCATTTCCAGTGGAAGGCTAATTTACCGGTTCGGGTGCAGATGGCCCAGCGATTGCCTAGATCTCTTACGTCTAAATCTTTAATCGTGACGCCGATCTTTGGGGCGTAATAATCTACGCGGGCGCGGATGCGTTCGAAGCCACGGGCTATGTAGTAGTCGCGAAATGCGGACTTGGCTGCTTCTATGTCTCCGCGATCCACTAGGCCGCGGCGTAAATGGAATCTACCATTTCGTAATTGTAGCGCGTCGTCTTGTTTCGCTATGAGTGACAGACGGTAGGTGCGGCCAAGGTATAAAAAGCCTTCGCCGTTTTTGTATTCGCGTAACACGCGGGTGGCATTTAAATCGCGCCATTCCGCCAGCGCTTGGTAAATCCAATATTGTTTCTCGGTAATCAGGTTGGCTATTTTTTTATCGTCAACCCAATCA
>SYDV01000248.1 GCA_005801395.1 Planctomycetia bacterium
ACCCTCCTTGATGGAGTTATCGAAGAAGATCCCGTCACAACGCGCGATTTCGTTACGCGAATTGCGAAGCATAGTGAACGACTAGCTGAGTTAGTGCGTGATGTACTAACCATATCGCGCCTAGAACAAGGCGCTTGGGAAGTGCGACCTACTCATATTGATGTATCCTCCATTGCTCGCTCCGTACTAGAAGATCACGCCGAATTAGCGCGTCGTCAGAAAGTCACGACTTCACTTGGTGGTGATAATAAAATCCCCGCTTTATGTGACCCTGAATTACTTCGTCAGTTACTAGGTAATTTAGTTTCTAATGCCATTCGCTATAATCGAGAATCTGGCACCGTTCGACTGGAAGTTTATGACCAAGCGGCAGGCCTAGATGCGTCGCGTATTAAAATCACGGTACGTGATACCGGCATTGGAATTCCCCCAGAACACCAAGCGCATATTTTCGAACGATTCTACCGAGTCGATTCTCATCGCAGTCGACAAAGTGGCGGAACTGGACTCGGTCTCGCGATCATCAAACAACTATTGGATGCGATGGGCGGCAGTGTGAGTTTGGTCAGTGACAGTTCGGGTAGCTGTTTCACCGTGATTTTACCGCGTAAAGATCCACGTAGCGACATCGCTACTTGAGCTAAACACAATCCAACACGGGTTGACACACGGTCAATCCGGACCTGCTTGGTTCGACTGGTGTGAACCTGGGCAGGCTTACCGTACTGCCATGCGTAATATCCTGACTTTCATGTTGTCCTGTGCACTCAGCGTTTCGTTTGCTGCAGACGTAGCCGAAGGCAACGTCGACGCAGATGTGCTCGCTGCCGCGCGCGCAGCTGATGCATTTTACCAACGTCGATTATTGACCATTACTGATGGATTAAATAGCCCAGTTGAAGCTACTCGAGTTGAAACTCTTCGTACGATTGGATTCCTGCAAGACCCTGCACTCACGGGACAATTACTGCCATGGATGCAGGCGTCGAATCGAAGTA
Source organism: Planctomycetia bacterium (assembly GCA_005801395.1). The sequence goes on from SYDV01000248.1 coordinate 999, forward strand.
GCGTTGAAATTATCACTGCGGTAACCGCGTTGACTGACAGCGGAACCGTCGTCGCCGTACCAGCGTTGCGACAATTACTCAAACATGATGACGCTCAAGTTCGCGCAAATGCGATGAATGCAATTACGCGTGCACAACAAATTGAAAAAACTGATTATATTAAACACGCTGTCGATTCAGAAAGTTCCTTACGCGCCAGTAGTAACGCCAATTTGGGACTCATGAAAGCCGAAGATGCGGCGCCTATTTTATTGAAGAGCCTCGCGCTTGATACTAGTCCACATGTGCGCCGGATGTGTGCCATTGCTTTAGGACAACTCGGTATCCGCGAAAATGGTCCCGCTTTAGCGCAAGCATTAACTGACTCAAATCCGGGCGTTCGTCGTTATGCCGCTGAAGCCCTCGTAAAACTTAACTATACTCCGGCCATTCCTAACATGTTGATGGCGATGGAGGGCAATATTGCGGGTGATCATATCGCACGTTCATTGCAATTAATGACGATGGAAGATTTTGGGTTTAGTTCACGCGCAAATCCATTAGCGCGAATTGAAGCGGTCGAAAAAGGCTTTCTCTGGTGGAATGCCCACGCAAAAGATTTAGATCGATAAGATCGACCTAAAGCAGCCTATTTTTGCCTTTATTTGAGTCATCAATAGCCATTACGTCTCAATAAATTGAGTGGAATACGGCGGCGAAAAACATCGTCATCGGTTAGTGCCATTTCATGTTGTCGCGCCACCATCACTTCGCCGTGGCAAAATGGATAGCGTGGATCAATTCGTTGTGCGAGGTGTGGATCTCGTCGCAGTTCCATAAATAATAAATCAATCCTAGAACCATAACGACGTGCACTATGCGCTGCCGTGCTCGCATCTAAACCTAATTTTTGACCTAAAGAACGCGTTCGATCATACCAAATGGCCCAAGGTTCTGTCGTCGCCCAGGGAAATATCCGCTGAGCAGTTACGCTCTTATGCGCTCGCTTATTAATCATCTGAGAACCATGCAGCATTTGAAAACAACGATCTACCGTCAGCGCGGCTTCTACACGGGCCGAAGTTAATTTTCCCCCTACCGACACCAAAAGTTGTTTTTCTTCCTCAATTAACGCCCATTCCCGACTCGCAGAACCAACGCCAGCAGATGAATGTCCCACTAAGGATCGCAGTCCAGCAAACGAACCTCGCACATCAGATACAGACCAACCAAGTTCAGGGCATCGCGCGGCTACCGCATGCAACAAATAAGCGATATCAGATTCTTCAACCCGAACGTCTTGTGGCTCATCTTGGTAATGCGTGTCCGTGGTTCCGAGTAAGGTCGCCCCATACCAAGGAATTAAAAAGAAAACGCGACGGTCTTGTGGCGCCGTCAACAAGACCGCCTGATGACTTGGGCCAGGCAGTGGCGGCATCACTAAATGGACACCCTTACTATATTGCACCGGACCTGGTTCACGACCCAGGATTTGCGCACACCAAGGACCAGCTGACAATACCGTCACACGAGCGTGAACCATATGCGTACGATCCGTTATCGTATCAAGAATCTTTCCACCCACGATCACACCATGATGATCGCGCTCTAAGGCGGTAAACGTCGCATGATTAATGGCAACAGCCCCGGCTTGCATAGCACCCGAGATAATTTCTAAAGTCATACGAGCATCATCGGTACCCGCATCGCTATAATGAAATCCGCCACGTACATTTGGCGTTACCGCCCACGATTGATGGGCTAACATTTCATCGCGCATGAGATAACGGTGTCCTGGCACGTTTGCGTCCCGACCAGCCAAATGATCGTAGAGCTGCAATCCGATCGTCATCGCGAAACGACCCGCACGACTGGTTTCGGTTAATGGCATTATAAAACGCAAAGGCCACACGCGATGCGGACCTAAGCGCAATAACCGCGAACGTTCTTGCAGCGTTTTTTTTACCAAGCCGATATGACCATATTCTAAATAACGTAAACCACCGTGAATTAATTTCGACGAAGCGCTTGATGTACCTGCGCCCCAGTCTGTTTTTTCCACCACGGCAACACGCAAACCACGCAAGGCGGCATCGTAAGCCATCCATGCACCATATATTCCACCACCAACCACCAACAGGTCGTACCAACCGTCATCCAAAGCGGTTGGTTGGCGCAACATTAGCTTTTCCGCAAATACGACATCAACCACCCAGAACGATCGCTCAAAATGCCATCTACGCCGCAGCGCAATAGGTGGTCTGCCGCATTTTTATCATTCGCACTATAAGAAAAAACTAATAATCCCACTGCCTGTGCTGCAGCAACTACATTGACCGTCACTAAACGACGATCAAAGCACACTGCAACGCAACCCTGCTGCAGTTTTAGCCAAGCAGCATAATCGTGCGGAAGCCGTTCACAGTTTCGCACCCGAGGTATATCAGGGGCAAACCGCGCACATAAACGCAAAACACCTGAATGAAAACATAAAAATTGCACCCGGTGTTGTGCCCGCTCCTTTTTCACAACGGCAATCACGGCTTTCACTAATTTGCCATGATAACTCGTGGCCCCTCTTCCGGCAGTCGCTTTCAATTCAATGCACACCACGACATCGCGGCATAACCTCAGAACCTCAGACAGAGTCATCAGCGTTTGACCGGAAAATTCCAGGGATTTCCAACGACCTACGTCAACCGCACACGCCTGTTTTGCGGTCATCATGCGAAGACTTTGTCGACTACCACCATAGCGAGACAAATTCGCATCGTGGCAAATCAACGGCACACCATCACGACTCAATCGCACATCTAATTCAATCGCATTAACTTTCGCTGCTAAAGCAGAGCGAAACGAGCTACGTGTATTTTCAGGATAACTGGCAGAATCTCCACGGTGGGCAATGGCCCACGGTTGATCAGTCACTTTTTCCGCGCGTTGTTTCATATTAAATGCGCCTGAAATGCTTGACGCATTTTGTCTGGTAATGGCGCTTTCGCGCTAGTTTTTGTGTCGATATTAACGTGGACGGTTTGCGCTGTGCCAACTTGGACGCCATGTTGATTGATCAAGATATAGCTCATCACCAATGACGTCGTCCCCATTTTTTTGACGCACACCTGAATGGTTAAAACATCGCCGACATGGACAGGGACTTGGTAGTCCGATTCCACGTGCACAATTACCAACATCGTCACCACGTCCTGTCGCGTTGGCGGCAAGGGGAAGCCTATTTGCGCCAAAAGGGCCTGAAACGCATCGTGGCAGAATTGCAATTGGTTGGCAAAAAAGATGATGCTATAGGCATCCGTGTGGTGCAATTGGATGCGATGAAGGTAGGTGAACATAGGGCTCCTCGCCGACCTCAGTATACCGTTAAGTCGAGCTGCGTGGTGGATAGTTTCCTGCCTACCATGGATCAGGTCAATTGTGTGTAACCTCCATGATTGAACTAGTATAAGTAAGATTTTGAGGGTATAGTAATGACAGCTAAGGAGGGATAACGAATGAATTTCACCCTTCCCCAAGCGACCACCATGGTCGACCTCTTATCGGTGATGCTCCATCGTGCACCATGTAGTTCTGCGCTGCGTTGGCGTGAAGCCGGATATTGGCGTCGCATGTCAACCGAACAATTGGTGCAAGACGTTCGTCGCTTTGCCCTGGGGCTTATTCGACTGGGGGTAAAAACTGGTGACAGTGTGGGAATTTACGCGCCATCTTCACCTCATTGGTTAATTGCTGACCTCGCTATTTTATCCATCGGTGCGATATCCGTTCCGATGTTTCCTAATCTCTCAACAGAACATCTTCACTACGAATCTGATAATGTGGATATGCGTGCCATTATCGTCATCGGTGAAGAACAGTGGCAAAGTATTAAACCACACACATCGCGTTGGCAAACGGTTGTCGTAAAAGGCGCGGTTGATTTACCCCATTCGATTCATGCCTGGGGACGCGTGCTTGATTACGGCGATGAAATTTCAGAACAAGATCCAGGATTATTTGCACGTCGTCGTGACCACCTGACCAGTGAATCTATCGCTACTATTATTCATACCAGCGGAAGCACCGGAAATCCCAAAGGTGTGGTTTTAACGCATCGCAATGTCATGTCGCAAATTAAAGGCGCGCGCGAATGTTTTCCTCTTGATCCGGTTAAAGACACTGCCCTAAGCTGTTTGCCGCTCGCCCATGTCTTTGAACGTATCGTCATTTACAGCTACTTAGCGCAGGGAATCCCCATCGCTTTCGCTGATGATGTGAAAAATATTGGCGCATTGATGAAAGATATTCGCCCAACCATCATGAGCATGGTACCGCGTTTAATTGAAAAATTATATGCAAGAATCGTTAAACGTTTTGAAGAAGCTTTACCCCCTAAACGACAATTAGGGCGTTGGGCCCTTGATCACGCACGTCACGACGATCCCACGCAGCAAAAACCGTGGACCATGGAAGTTGCCGACACGTTGATTTTTCAACGTTTGCGCGATGCCATGGGAGGTCGTTTACAAGCCTTGATCGTTGGTGGCGCCGCTTTGGCCCCTGACCTCGGACGATTTTTGACCAATGTTGGTCTGCCCGTATATTGCGGCTATGGATTAACTGAAGCCTCACCTGTACTCGCCCTTAATCATCCTGGAGATAATAAACTTGGCACCGTCGGACGACCATTTCCTGGGATTGAAGTGCGCATCACGGCGACGGGAGAAATTATTGCTCGTGGCCCCAACATTATGCGCGGCTATCACAAAGATCCGGTTGCTACTGCTGCGGTCATTGATGCCGAAGGCTGGCTCCATACGGGTGATTTAGGACGATTCGATGACGCCGGATACCTAATTATTACCGGACGCGTCAAAGAATTACTAAAAACTTCGAATGGGAAATACGTAAGCCCCCTGCCAATCGAGCATGCGTTATGTGGTAGTCCGTACATTGACCAAGCCATGGTCATAGCCGAAGGACGCCCTTTTGCGGCAACACTTTTATTTGTCGAACCGGATGCGTTGCTGCGAGCCAAAGAGCACGCTAAATTAACGCATCTCAATGATAAAGAGTTTCTCTCCAGTCCGTTCATGCGGAACCATATGCTCGAATTACTATCCGAGGTGAACAGTCACCTGGATCGTTGGGAGCAAATTCACGCTTACCGTTTTATTTTAAAAACCTTGGTAGTTGGCGAAGAGCTGACACCGACCATGAAAATCAAACGACATGTCGTCGTAACCATGTACCATGATGTCATCGATACCATGTATCAGGAAGCCGCAGCCAACGTCGCGCCCTAACGCGAACATTTCTGCAGGAGGATTCCATGAAAGAACGCCTTGCCATTATTGACGGAGTGCGCACCCCTTGGTCAAAAGCCGGCGGTGCATTATCAGGATTTACCGCCGATGACCTTGGTGCGTTGGTCGCACGCGAACTAATAGCGCGCACCAATTTTCCAGTTAAACAACTCGATGAATTAATCGCCGGAAACGTTGCTCAGCCGATCGAAGCCGCCAATGTCGCACGTATTATTGCTCTCAAAGCAGGGCTACCTGAATCCATGATTGCGAGCAGCGTGCATCGCAATTGCGCCTCTGGTATGGAAGCCGTTACCACCGCCGCTAATCGAATACTCAGTGGTGAAGCCGAACATATTTTATGTATTGGTGCCGAATCGATGAGTAATATTCCTTTGCTCTTCGGCAAAAAAATGACCGCGCTGTTTGCTGGTTTAATGCGCACCAAAACTCTGTGGCAAAAACTTGGCGTACTTACTGGTTTTCGCCCAAATTTTCTAGCGCCAATTATTGGCGTGCAAGTTGGCCTAACTGACCCCGTTTGTGGCTTAAACATGGGGCAAACGGCTGAAATATTAGCCCGTGAATTTTCCGTAAGCCGAGTCGATCAAGATACGTTTTCCTTGCTAAGCCATCAACGCGCGATTGCCGCAGAAGCTAGACTCAACGACGAGATTATGCCGGTGCCAATGGCGCCGAAATATGAAGCCGTTTTAACCAAAGACGACGGACCGCGCGCCGGCCAAGACCTCGCTGCCTTGGCAAAACTCAAGCCCTACTTTGATCGAGTCGCAGGTACGGTTACCGTCGCCAATGCCTGTCCGTTAACCGACGGCGCAGCCGCCATGTTAGTCATGAGTGAAAGCCGGGCAAAAACTCTAGGACTCGAACCGTTAGGATACTTACGCGATTATGCCTATGCCGCACTCGACGGTCGCCGCATGGGATTGGGACCAGTTTACGCCAGCGCCAAACTGTTTGCTAAAAGCGGATTAACGCTCAATGATTTTTCTCTGATTGAAATTAATGAAGCTTTTGCGGCTCAAGTCATCGCCTGCGAACGCGCATTTGCCTCAGAAACTTTTGCTAAAACGTATTTACAACGTGATCAGGCACTGGGCGTCATTGACCGCGAACGCCTCAACGTCAACGGTGGCGCCATTGCACTTGGTCATCCTGTCGGAGCAACGGGAGCACGTTTAATTATTACCATGCTCAAAGAATTACGCAGACGGGGCCTACAACGCGGACTTGCCTCACTCTGCATTGGTGGTGGTCAAAGTGCCGCCTTAGCGCTGGAGGTCGTATGAGTAACGCCTACACCCTCACCGTAACCGATGGCATCGCCCAGGTCGTGCTCGATTTACCTGGGGAGAAAGTTAATAAATTCAGCGCTTTAGTGATGGCTGAATTAGGAACGGTTTTAGAAGATCTCAACAAGCGCAACGATCTTAAAGTCGTGGTGTTTAGTAGCGGAAAACCGTCCATGTTTATTGCAGGTGCTGATATTAAAGAATTACAGGCCATCAGTAATCGCACAGAAGCCGAAAACAAAGCGGTTGCTGGCCAACAATTATTCCAAAAAGTCGCTCACTTACGCGTACCAACCATTGCGGTGATCGATGGCCCGTGCTTGGGCGGGGGCATGGAATTTGTCTTAGCCTGCACCTATCGCATCGTTACCGATGAAGATAAAACGAAACTCGGTTTACCCGAAGTGACACTTGGAATAATTCCTGGATGGGGAGGAACCCAACGGTTACCGCGCCTTATTGGTTTATTAGCTGCCATGGATATGATTTTATCCGGCGCGCCCGTCAATGCGCGTAAGGCACTGAAGATGGGACTTGCTGATGGATGCTGCCCACGTGCCTTTTTGCCAATAGAATTACCACGCTTTATTGCCCGCATATTAACCACGGATGGTGCAACAGCGATTACAAGTCGTCGTCCGAGTGGTTTTAAACGTTGGGCATTAGAACGTACTCCCATAGGCAGACTGGTCGTCTTCCGTGCTGCACGTAAAGCGTTATTCAAGAAAACACGCGATCTGATGCCTGCACCAATAGCAGCCTTAAATGTCCTGCGTGACACCTGCGGTATGTCGATGAAACGCGGATTGGAAGAAGAAGCCCATCGCTTCAGCGAACTCGCATTCACGCCGCAAAGTAAAAATTTAATTGATTGTTTCTTTGCTGGTGAAGCTCTGCGTAAGGCTGGTGGGGAAACAAAAAAGACACTCACGTCAACAGCCGTATTGGGTGCTGGTGTCATGGGCGGCGGGATTGCCTGGGCATTTGCCAATAAGGGTTTGCCCGTACGTATGAAAGATTTGACCTGGGAAGCCATCGCCAAAGGCCTACACACGGCTAATGACTATAATAAACAAGTCATGAAACGGCGAAAAATGACTCCCGGGGATGCAAATCTGTTGCTCCATCGCATTAGCGGCACGGTTGATTTTCGTGGATTTAAACAGGCAGACATCGTGGTTGAAGCCGTCGTAGAGAACCTAGACGTTAAACGAAAAGTATTATGCGAAGTTGAAAATCATGTCTCCGATACCACAATTTTGGTCAGTAATACCTCCTCGTTATCCATCTCAGATATGGCGGTAGGACTTAAGCGACCTGAGTTATTTGCTGGAATGCATTTTTTTAATCCCGTCAATCGTATGCCTTTGGTCGAAATCGTTGCTGGTCCAGCGACGTCACCAGAAACCATTGCCGCCGTGGCAGATTTAGCGCGCCGTATTGGAAAAACGGCCATTGTTGTCAAAGATTGTCCAGGATTTCTCGTCAATCGCATTTTACTTCCGTATCTCAATGAAGCCGCGCGATGTTTAGAAGATGGCGCCGACATCGCATTAATTGATCGTACTATTTATAATTTTGGTATGCCCATGGGCCCTTTTACGCTAAGCGATGAAGTTGGCTTAGATGTTGGTTACAAGGTGGCTAAAATATTAGCTACTCATTATGGCGAGCGCATGGTCGTCGCTGATACGCTACGCATTGCCTACGAAGAACTCCACCTACTTGGTACCAAAGGTGGTAAAGGATTTTTTCAACATCAGGAAAAAAACAAAAAACCAGAAGCAAATGGCGAATTACTGACTGCCATACGCGCTCGTCATCACGCCGTTCGTCATGTCAGCGAGGATGAAATCCTTGACCGCTGTATGCTCATTATGGTTAATGAAGCGGCTCGCTGTTTAGAAGAACAGGTCGTCGACCGCGCCTCGTCACTCGATCTCGCCATGGTTATGGGCACCGGGTTTCCGCCACAAAAAGGCGGCCTACTGCATTACGCCAATCACCTTGGTAGTCGCACCGTTTCCGAACGACTCCTATCGTTAGCTGACCGATGCGGTTCACGTTTTCAGCCTTGCGCGATGATTTGTGATCTCGCGCGCAGCAATCAACCTTTCCCAACATAACGGTTAACCCAGTCCTGAGGAGCAAGCCATGGCCAATAACCTCAAACCAAATTCTGAAACTAAACCACGCCCAGGCGAAGACGATATGGTTATCGATCTCTCGAAAATGTCGGCAGACAAACGCTCGGCCATGGAAGTCGCCGAAAGCGCGCGTGAAGCAAAACCAACGCTTCCTGGATTTGCCCAACAATTATTCATGGGCACCTTTGACACCAAGATGATCGCGGAATTTCCGCACCAATCGGCCGAAGAACAAAAGATTGGCGACGCCCTATGTAAAAGAGTTGGTGATTATTTAGAAGCCCATTTGGATGCCGAAGAAGTCGATGCGTCGCGTACCATTCCTGGAGACGTCATCGACGAATTATTTAAAATGGGTGTCTTCGCCATGAAGGTGCCCAAGGAATACGGTGGTTTGGGATTATCCCAGGTAAATTACAATCGCGTAATGATGCGCATCGCATCATATTGCGCTTCGACGGCAGTGCTGGTCAGTGCACATCAATCCATCGGCGTTCCACAACCGCTTAAACTATTTGGTACAGAAGCACAGAAGAAGGCGTTCTTTCCCCGTTTTAGTCAACACAGCATTTCAGCTTTTGCTTTGACTGAACCGAGCGTTGGTTCTGATCCGTCAAAGATGATGACGACAGCGACGTTAACGCCTGACGGTAAACATTACCTGATCAATGGTGAAAAACTGTGGTGCACCAACGGCCCCATTGCTGATCTCTTAGTGGTGATGGCAAAGACGGCACCTAAAATGGTCAATGGTCGTGAACGCACCCAAATTACGGCTTTGATCGTCGAGGGTAAAACTCCAGGCATTACCGTTGCCCACCGCTGTGATTTCATGGGCATTCGCGCGATTCAAAATGGACTGATGTATTTTAAAGATGTCAAAGTACCGGTTGAAAATGTTCTCTGGGGAGAAGGTAAAGGCCTTAAATTAGCGTTAACCACACTAAATACTGGTCGCCTTACGTTACCCGCAGCGTGTACTGGAGCCGCTAAACAATGCTTGTCATTCTGTCGTCGTTGGGGCAATGATCGTGTGCAGTGGGGCCTTCCGATTGGCGCTCATGAACAAGGTCGTCATAAATTAGCCTTTATTGCCAGCACCACCCTCGCCATGGAAGCGGTGACGTGGTTGACCAGTCATTGGGCTAATCGCTCGGATCAAGATATTCGCATTGAAGCGGCGATGGCAAAATTATTCTGTTCGGAAATGGGTTGGAAAATTGTCGACATGACCATGCAAATGCGCGGAGGTCGCGGATACGAGAAAGCATCCTCACTCAAAGCTCGTGGCGAAGAACCTTTCCCGGTCGAACGTATGCTGCGCGACATGCGCATTAATATGATTATCGAAGGCACCAGCGAGATCATGAAATTGTTTCTTGCGCGTGAGGCGATGGATCCACATTTAAATATCGCCAGCGATATCCTAAAAGCACACAATCCCATTGGGGTGAAAATGAAAGCCGGAATGAAATTGGCCACCTTTTACAGTGGTTGGTACGTCAAACAGTGGGTAAATTCGAGTCTGTGGTCAGCACATAATGAAATGGTCTCATTAGCCGGACATTATCAATACATCCATGCCTGTTCGCATCGTTTGGCCCGCACTATTTTTCACTACATGGGGCTATACCGCGACAAATTGGAGCGCAAACAAATCTTACTTGGTCGACTGATGGATATAGGCACCGAATTATTTGCGATGTCGGCAACATGCAGTTATGCCCATTCGTTAACAAAACGTGGCCAAGATAAGAGTGTTCTTAGTCTAGCGGATATGTTCTGTCGTGATGCCACACGTCGCATCGAAGGACACTATAAAGAGCTGGCGACCAACGATGACCAATTAATGAATCAAGTCGGTAAAGCAGTACTTAACGGCGACATGCGCTGGATGGAAGACGGTGTGCAATGGATCGGCAAGAACGCTTAACTACTTTTAGTGCTTACCCAGATCCTCCCATGGTCGATCCATTGGGGGCTGGGTTCGGCACCGATTTACGTCCGGTGCAAGGGCAGCAATGTGGACCAACGCCATCATCGCGTTACACGCGTATGGCCCGCAAGGCGACCAGCACCACGCTGCGTGTGATCGAAGCACTCATCCACAGCACGATACGTGTCGAAGGCGTGCGAAATGTTGCCCCAGGACCAGTGTTATTTGTCGCTAACCATTTCACGCGCTTCGAAACCTTTGTATTACCGTATATTATCGAAGGTCATTTAGGACGTAACGTTCATTCATTAGCATTCCATAAACTGTTCCGTGGGCGTTTTGGCGATTTCTTAATGTCGATTGGCGCACGACCAACCGGTGACCCCGTAGTGAAACACACCATCATCGAGGATCTTATGACCGGTCGTCATGACTGGTTAATTTACCCAGAAGGTTCGATGGTTAAGAATAAAAAAATCTGGGCAAAGGGACAATACAAATTAAATGTTCCTGATCGAGAAGGTATGCCGCATACGGGCGCGGCCATCATGGCACTCAAAACCATGATTTACCGACAGCTCTATCGCCAAGCCTGCGAGCAAAACAACCGCGACTTAATGTCGCGCTATGAAAACCGTTATCATTTATGTGGCCCCAATGACATCGCTGTACCTGACCTACAAATCATTCCTGTCAATATCACTTATTATCCCATCCGCCCTGGCCGCAACATCGTTCACCGCATTGCCCAATGGATGTTTCGGCAAATGCCCAGCGTTTTAGAGGAAGAACTCGTTTTAGAAGGCAGCTTATTATTCAGCGAAACGGATATTAGTGTTTATTTTGGCAAACCCCTACGTCTGGAACATTATCTCCGTTTGTTATTGCCGACCCTGCAGAAAGAAATGCCCTTCGTTGATCAATTGCGGCAAGCGAACCACATCATGGGCGCGTTAAAAAATCGACTAACGCGGCGCATGGTGCATGATATTTACACTCGCCTAACCATCAATTTTGATCATTTGTTTTGTGCCGGACTACGTGCATTGCCCAGCAACCGAATCAAAGCTGATGATTTCCATCAATCACTCTACATTGCTGCGCGTCAATTGCAGGTGGATGGCAAACGCCGCAGTCATCCCAGTATTAGCCGTGATTTAATCGATATGGTTTGCGGACTCCCTTACGAACCGCTAACCAGCGTTCAGGGCTTAGCAAATATCGAAGGCATCGCCACACTCGATAAAGACACCTACACCATTAATCGCGACGCCTTACTCAAAGAACATTCTTTTCACGACATTCGTTTAAAAAATACGGTCGCCGTTATTGCCAATGAATTAGAACCTATGCGCAAAGCCATGCGCATGATTCGCAATGCGCTCACGCTTCCCGCTACGGTTCGGCGGCGGACATTGGCTTCCTTATTAATTCAAGAAGAACAAAGTGAATTCCAGGATGAACGACGACTCATGTCATCATCCCCACATTTAAAACCTGAAAATATCGGCAAGCCCGTCTTCCTGCATCGACCCAATAATCGCATCGGTATTGTCTTGTGTCATGGCTATTTAGCTGCACCTGCCGAAGTTCTGTTTCTTGCCCAATATTTACATAACCTTGGATTTTCCGTGTACGTCCCACGTCTTCGAGGACATGGCACAGCACCCGAACAATTGGCAAATGTGACGACTGAAGACTGGTTACGCAGTTACCTGCGTGCCGTCACGATCGTGCGCAATTCGTGCCAACAAGTGATTCTAGGCGGATTTTCCGCTGGTGGTTTATTAGCCTTAGAAGCAGCCTCGATGCAGCGCGATATTCTTGGCTGCTTCGCTATCAGCCCGTGTTTACAATTATTGGATCCATCCGCGCGCTTAGTGCCCGTGGTTGTGGGATGGAACCAAATTATGGATACGTTGCGTTTACCTTCGGCGGCTTATCGGCGATTTAACAATGACGCGGAAAATCCCGACACCAACTATCCGATTAATTATTTATCCGGAGTCCACCAACTGGAACGACTCATCCAACGCACTCGAAGTCATTTATCTGAAGTTCGTGCGCCAACCTTAATTTTGCAAGCCGATCACGATCCGGTCGTCAATCCCAAAAGCGCCCAAGTGATCATGGAAAATATCCGCTCAGAAGAAAAAGAATTAGCGATGATGTCATTCAATCGTCACGTCATAGTGCGCGGCGAAGGCAGTTCGGTGGTCTATGAGCGTATTGGTGATTTCGTGAAAAAAATTGCTAGTCGCATAGAGCAACCTGATCCACCGCGACGTACGCCCATTTAACAAACCGAATAACCACGCTCGGTCAACGTCCAGCCATGCCCACCGTGTGTGACTTCACCTCGAATAGCAGCATGCGTTAACCACATATCGACCACGAGTTGATTAATCTCCTTGAGCGCGGTGTTGGCTCGCAAATAAGAAACTAATTCCTGACTAGTAAAACGGGCATTACGCACGGGATCAACGGCAACAAAAACGCTAAAGCCATGCCCTTCATGGGAAAACGAGTAACCACCTGACTGCGTGTTATACGACCAGACTTCCTGAAACATGGTCAATGACCGGGATAAACCCTCTGATTGATGTCGACGAGACGCTTGAAATCCACTCGCGGGATCGGCAATAAAACTCGCAATTTCCTGTTTGAGTCGAAGATACGAAGCGAGCTGCGTCAATGCGATCATGAATCGCTTTTTAGTGATAATTCCAACCTGACCAGTGCCCAATAGAGAATTGTTGATCTTCAGAAGCAATTTCTAACTCGTCTGCCCATAGCATCAGGAAAATCTTTTATAGAGTCGTCAGTGCATGAATGCCTCATTACGTCGCTTTTGCATCTATTCGGGACTCGTTGTTGCCTTTGGCATCGGCATGACCCTGATGATCGATTTAGCGGGAAAAAACCCACGGGCCATGCCTCCAATCGCGCCAGCTAACATGCCCGCTAAAAGCGAAATGCCGACAATCAAGTCTGCCACAACAGCCTTTGAAGCCGGACAAGCAACGCGTGATGCGATTGAGGCCATTGATAAAAGCTCTCGGTCAGTCGCCGATGATACGACGGTGCTGGTGAACGATGCCGCTAAACAAGTTGGTGAAGCAGCAAAACAAGTTGGTGAAGCCACGGGTAAAGCTGCAGCTGAGGCGAGTCGTATTCTAGGCGAATATGCCAATGGCCTGAAATCAACTTCTCCAAACATTGAACCAGCTACGACAACACCAGCACCGGCCCCCACGGTTACCACCCCAGAGAAATAATCAGGTACGCAGCTAAACAACTCCTGCTAATTCATGCCGATTAGAGCACCGATCTGATCGTTGTCGGCATATCCGCCTAAATTACTACCCATTACTGACTTGACCATTACACCAATAAATAACCTTTTTATTATCTGTTTAATTATACCAGAATGGTTTACAACGTTTTAGGCCCTATGTGAGTATGGTGATGTGTAACTAACGTACCAATCCTCTCTCGAACATCATTCATTCTAGTCATTATCCACATTTCAGGAGTTCTCGTGCGATTATTTACTCTGTTTGTAATTATATCAGCAACACTATTGAACACATCCGCGTCCTATGCGGCTGACATAATCACCATTAAAGCCATTAGCGGACTCCAATACGACGTAAAACAGTTCGCTGTCGAACCAGGCGCCAATGTCTCTATTAATTTCGTTAATGATGATGCGACCGATATGCCGCATAATCTCGTTTTCGTTAAACCCGGAAAACGTATGGATGCGGTTACTGCCGCCATGGCAATGGGCGCTGATGCTATCGCCACTGGTTTTGTTCCCAAAACTGACGACGTAATTGCGGCCATCCCAGAAGTTAAGCCACACGCAAAAGCCAAACTCACCTTTACGGCACCAAAAGAAAAAGGAATTTATCCCTACGTGTGCACGTACCCAGGGCATGGGCTGATTATGTTTGGTGATATGTATGTTGGCGTGCCAATGCCCAAACTAAAAGCCATCGTTGAGAAACCCGAAACGAATCCACATGCCTATCCATTAGTGCGTCCTTATTTATATCGATTTTTTATGCCCAACTCAAATCCGGCATCAATTGCTCTGATGTTGCCGGGCGACATCAATGTCTGTTGGGACGCCAGTGCCTGTCGTCCTCGTTACAGTTGGCGTGGCGCAGGAGTCAATCCTTCTAAACATTGGAAAACAAATGGCAGCGGTCGCGTAACTTTAGTTGGAGATACCATATGGACGGCAGGCGATCAGACGCCATTACGCCTATCCATGAGCACCGCGCCAAACGTTTCATTTAAAGGTTATGCATTAAAACAAGGCTTTC
>SYDV01000016.1 GCA_005801395.1 Planctomycetia bacterium
AATGAACCTTTGGTTCCGGCTTGGCAGGACTGTGTTCATATTCATTGGTTAACCACGACTTGAGTCCGGCGATTTTGACGGCGGTCTGTTCCGACAGCACGCTGGGCCCCAACTCGTCTTGGGGAATTCGGCGCACACGCGTTCTACCGACCAACGTGAAGCAAGTCCCTGAGGGTAGCACATCTCATGCAGCAGAGCAAAATCAGATTGGCCTCTAGTTAGCCATAATCCAAAACTTACACCAACGGCAATAACCACGCGCCGATCATGGTGACGATCAGGCCAACGACACCCATTAAGCTCATCATGGCGCTGGCAGTTTTGAGCGTCTGCATTTCAGTAAATCCACTCATGCGACCGATGATCCAGAAGCCACTGTCGTTCATCCATGGGATGGGCTTAGAGCCACAACCAATCGCCAAGGCCAAGTACAGTAAATTATATCCTAGATCACCAGCCGCAGCGATTGGAGAGACAATTCCAACAGCGGTAATCATCGCCACCGTGGCCGAACCTTGGGCGATACGAATCAAGGCAGTTAATAAAAAAGCCAATGGTAAGAGTGCATGTTTTGCCGCTGGAATCATCTGGGTTAATTCCGTCGCGATTCCCGTTTGCTGAAGCACGACACCAAAGGCGCCACCAGCTGAGGTAATTAAAATAATCACCCCAGCACTAGCGAGTGCCGTTGCTGAGGCTTCGGTCATTTTTTTAGTCGCGCCGCGCAAGTACCACGCCAACATAGCTAGAGCGATGATCGCGGACACGGTAAGCGCTATATTTTTATCGCCCCAAAAGAGCAACATATTTGCCCAGCTCGGCAGAGTTGATCCGGCAGGAAAGAAGTCTATTCCCGCTGCTCCGGCAATTAAAATAACCGGTAAAACAATTGGTAAGACCGACAGCCATAAAGGAGGCAGGGTTGCGAGATCTGGCTCCACCGTGACTGGCGAATCGTCATACGTTTCAATGAGAGGGATGTTCCAACGACGATCCGCCCAAACGGCATACAAATAACCCGCCATCGAAGCGATACCACCAACCACGATACCGCCCATCATCATTGCTCCGATACTGACACCCAGTTCACTCGCCACCATTAAAGGTCCTGGTGTGGGTGGCACTAACGAATGTGCCATCGTCGCACCTGCGACAATTGATAACACATAAAGCACCCAATGTTTTTTGGTGCGACGATACAAACCGCGCGCAATTGGCATTAATAAATAAAATACCGTATCAAAAAACACTGGGATACCGAGCACAAATCCGCTCAACACAAATCCTTGAGGTGTGCGTTGGTCGCCCATCAGTCGACGAATCGACCAGACGATACGATCAGCGGCGCCACATTTGAGCAAACATTCCCCAATAATTGCCGCGAGGGCAATAATAATTCCAACACTAGTGGCAGTTTTTCCAAAACCTGTCGCCACCCGATCGCCCACACTCGTATTGGCCTCTTTCCGTGCTGCGTCCAATTGACTGGCTGCAATTATTGCTAATCCAGCCGGATTCACGTTTTCGGGCAACGTACCCCGGATCGTTATACGTTTTAAGTGAGAATCGTTCGGTTGGACCTCAGCCAGGGTTACTTCGACGATATTTTCTCCTTTTACGCTCTTACCGATCAGATAATTCTTTCCAAGGATCAATGTCCGTCCTTTGCCGGTACGAACAATCCATGAGCCATCTGCATCGACGCTGATAACAGAATTGCTGGTGCCATCAACACGCGCAGCGATTAATTGATCCGTGGTCGTGAGACCGGCCACCAACATGGCACCGAGAATAAGTGCCAAAAATGCGTGTAAACGCAGGAAAAGTACGCCTCCCACCACCACTGCCATACCAATCAAAAGAATAAAAATTGGACCCATAGGTAATTTCCTCTTGGCGCAGACGCGCGTTGCGAGGCTGAATAATTGCAGTACAGATGCAACCCCCTACTTAACGAAAGATCTGCCCTATGTCCTTTATTTCACAGCCGCGTAATCGTAAGCGCCTCGAGCCTCGCGAGCTACGCAGTTGGAAATGGTTTGGTCCAGATGATCTGCGCAGCTTCGGCCATCGCTCGCGCATTAAACAAATGGGTTTTGGTACGGAAGATTACGAAGGCAAGCCGATCATCGCGATATTAAATACGTGGTCGGATATGGCCACCTGCCATACCCATTTTCGCAATCGCGTAGAACAAATTAAACGGGGAATTTGGCAAGCGGGCGGATTTCCAGTAGAAATACCTGTTTTAACCCTGTCAGAATCGTACATGAAACCCACTTCGATGTTCTATCGCAATTTTACCGCGATGGAGGTTGAAGAAGTATTGCGTTGTCATCCGGTTGACGGTGCAGTGATGATGGGCGGTTGTGACAAAACGACGCCCGCATTAATTATGGGTGCAACCACTGCGAATCTTCCCGCGATATTTATGCCAGCTGGTCCTATGATGAAAGGTAATTTCGCTGGTACGACCCTGGGTAGCGGCACTGATGCCTGGAAATATTGGGCTGAGCGCGTTGCCGGTAATTTATGCGACGACGCTTGGGCGCAAATTGAAGATGGCATCGCGCGTTCCCCAGGGCACTGCATGACGATGGGCACCGCGTCCACGCTTGGTGCAATTGCGGAAACATTAGGGATGACATTAAGCGGAGCCTCCTCCATCCCAGCCGTCTTATCCACTCACGAACGCATGGCGACTGCCTGTGGTCGTCGCATTGTTGAAATGGTATGGGAAGATTTACGCCCGAGTGATATTTTAACGCCAGAGGCTTTTGATAATGCCATCACTATCGACATGGCGTTGTGCGGTTCGACCAATGCTATCGTCCATTTAATTGCGATGGCTGGTCGCGCTGGAATTACATTGTCGCTCGACCGCTTTGATGAGATCTCCCGCAAAACACCAGCCATCGCGAATTTGCGCCCAAGTGGCAAATATTTAATGGAAGATTTTCATGACGCCGGTGGTCTGCGCGGAATGCTATGGCGCATGCGCGACCATTTCAAACTCGACTGCTTAACGGTCAGTGGGAAAACCTTAGGCGACGACATTAAAGACGCCCCCGTTTATAATGACGAAGTGATTCTGCCACTAGATAAACCATTGGCAAAATCAGGCGGAACCTACGTCCTACGCGGCAATTTAGCGCCGGAAGGCGCGGTGATTAAACCAACCGCCGCCGAACCACGATTGGCCAAGCATAAAGGTCCGGCATTAGTTTTCAGTAGTTACAATCACATGAACGAACGGCTTAAAGATGAAAACCTCAACGTCACTGCCGATACGGTTTTAGTCCTGCAAAGCGCTGGCCCCGTCGGCGCTCCTGGGATGCCGGAATGGGGTATGTTGCCGATTCCGAAAAAATTGCTGAAGCAAGGCGTACGCGACATGGTTCGCATCACCGATGCGCGTATGAGCGGCACTAGTTACGGCACGTGTATCTTACATGTCAGTCCAGAATCAGCCAAAGGCGGTCCGTTGGCTTTCGTGCAAGACGGAGATCTCATCGAACTTGATGTAGAAGCCCGAGTTTTGCACCTGCATGTCAGCGATGAAGAGCTCAATAAACGCAAAGCCGCATGGGTTGCCCCTGCTCCGCTCTTCAGTCGTGGCTACGGTAAACTTTATCAAGAACAGGTCACTCAAGCACATCAAGGCTGCGATTTTGAATTCCTCCACCACGACGGCAGCGTTACCCCTGATCCGCAGATTCATTAAGTCAGCTTTTTCACTCGGCTGGCAAAGATAGACACTCACTCAAGCCTTTTTTCTCACGCTCTTATTATCACACGTTATTCACCACTACGGAATCACTCGCATGTACACCGGTCCTACGACATTCGCTAAACTTCAAGGCTCAGTCATTGCCGTGCCACCATTGGCACGCAACGCTGATCTGACCGTTAATAAAGCGGAAAATACCAAACTTATTCGTCATTTAGAAGCGAGCGGCGTCAATACCCTGCTCTACGGTGGCAATGCGGTATTTTATCACATTTCACTGGGTGAATACGACAGCGTGCTCGGCATGCTGAGTGAAATTGCGGCTAAAGATACGTGGGTCGTACCATCAGTTGGTCCTGCCTTTGGCACCATGATGGATCAAGCCAAAATTCTAAAAAATCATAACTTTCCAACGACCATGATGTTACCGCCTCATTTTGCTTCCACCCCAGCAGGGTATGCCACGGGATTCCGCAAATTCGTCGAAACGGTTGGTAAGCCTGGGGTGCTCTATTTGAAAGAGGAAAACATCCTTGATATCGAAAACGCCAAGAAATTAGTTAACGACGGTCTGGTCAGCTGGATTAAATACGCCGTGGTGCGCAAACATACCCCAGATGATAAGTACCTGTCTGATTTACTACAGGTCGTCGATCCGAAGATCGTCATCAGCGGTATCGGCGAACAACCTGCCATTATTCACATGCGAGATTTTGGCATCGCCGGTTTCACTGCCGGATGCGTTTGCGTAGCACCGAAGCCATCCGCCGACTTATTGAAGGCGATCATCGCCAAAAACTGGAACGAAGCTGAACGCCTGCGTCGTATCTTCGTTGACCTCGAAGATCTGCGTAATGGCATCAGTCCGATTCGCGTCCTACATGACGCTGTCAGCTTAGCCGGTATCGGCAACATGGGTCCGATCTTACCGCTGTTGAGCAACCTCAGCGACCAACACAAGCAAGTCGTTGGTGCAGCGGCAAAAGCATTGTTGGCGTTGAATAAATAAAAACGCCAATTTCGGTTAGCTAACATTCCTTCATCAACTACTTATTTGGTAATTGGTCAAAATGGATCTCTATCAAATAAGTAGTTGTGAAGCTGCCCAGCTTTATTTGTACCTGAATTCGATAAATCAAACCGTGCCCGTCATTCTAGGTGACCTTTAACTTGTTATTTCGTCCAGACGTCGGTTTCAGGCTTTTTCATTGTAGTAGATTTATAAAACGCTGGAAGATTACCATGGAAGCCAAAAGGAGTGGGGCCAAATAGCGTTGTCTTGATGGCTAATTAGAAAAGGTGAGCCACGAAAATTCCAAGTGAGGTTCGCTTACAATTGGATAAAGCCACTGTTCTCCAACGGTCTGTTATATTGGAAAACCGCTTTAATTTACCGATTTATTCAGTGTTTTTCCGCCGAATGAATCATTTGCGACGTTCCACCATGATAGATCTTGGCCATGATACCACCCGCCATGAAGCAAATGATCGCACTGCATATCGCACTAGCAAAAAGTGCTGACGTTGCCAAAGTGGGAATCAAGCCTCCTCACCTGAAGGTCGCGATTCTGTTAGCGATCTCTTGGGAGCATGGTGCTTACGCGAATGAAACCACTTGATCAGGTAACGCCACGCAGAGGCCCAGAGCTCATTCACGCTACCCAACCGTTTGAATCCGAATGCCGGATCACGACTTGGCTCTTATTGGCTGAGACCATCTCTGCTTTAGCCGCCGCCCTCTCGCTCGTCTTTTTAGTTGATGCTTGGCCGGTCAAAATTTTAGCAGGGATTATCGCTGGCCTCGTCCAAGTTCGCTTATTTATCTTCTACCACGACACCTTACATGGCGCAATTTTTCGCAAAGATCCAATTGGCAATGGCCTGATGACGCTCATTGGATTTTACTTGGTCGTTGCACGGTCGGTGTGGAAAGAA
This sequence comes from Planctomycetia bacterium, assembly GCA_005801395.1. The sequence goes on from SYDV01000016.1 coordinate 5,666, forward strand.
TCCCATGACTATCACCATACCAATAACGCAAAGCTCATTGGCTCCGCAATAGGATCGTATCCGATCATGACCGTCGATATGCATCAACGCGCCAGTGCGAAAGACCTTCGCATGTATAATTTTGCCCGCCATCCGTTAACCATTTTCTTTGGCTATTTCACGGTTTTTCTTGTTGGTCTATCTCTTAGTCCATTTTTTCGCGATCCTCGCCAACATTGGGGTGGGCCAGTCGCGGTTATCCTCCATTTTTTACCACTGACCATCGTATGGTATTTCTTTGGGTGGATGATTGCTCTTAGTGCCATCCTTATTCCCTGTTTTATTTCTATGTTACTGGGCTCATATTTATTCTATGCCCAGCATAACTTCCCCGAAGTGAAAATTCCCAAGCGCGGCGAATGGTCCTATACCAATGCCGCAATTAACGCGTCCAGCATGTTCAAGATGAGCTGGATGATGCATTGGTTCACCGGCAATATCGGCTTCCATCACGTCCATCATCTCAATCATCGCATTCCGTTTTATTTATTACCACAAGCCATGGCAGCCATCCCCGAACTGCAAACGCCGAGTTGTACATCCTGGCGTTTGCGCGACATCGTCGCCTGCCTGCGCCTGTCCACTTGGGACCCCAAACAAGATCGCATGTTAACCTATGCGGAAATGAGGCAGTTACGCGCGGCTCAATAGATAAAAATCGCTTAATGGGGTTTGCCAAATTGCGGCATGAACAACGCACAACTAAAAGTTTATCGCATGAATTGCGGCTTCAGCACGGGCACATCACTTGAGACTTTTGCTTCTTCTGCCGAACTCGCACTCATACGAAGTAAATCAGAGAAATTTGAATGACGCATAACATTGACGCGAATAAAGACATAGAAACGCGAATCATTTTGGCCAGTTACGCGATTGCGAAACAAGGCGCCCAAAAATGGGATACTGCCAAGGAATGGTACGCGCTCTTCTGAATTACTTTCCCCCCGATTTGATAAACCACCAAGCGCGATGACGTAGCCATCAGGAATGCTTGCGATACTTGATACTGAATCGGAACGTTTCGTTGGTGGGATTCGAGTCCCGCTATCGGTTGTTGTTGATTGACCTAAAAATGCACTTTGGCTAACCGTATAGGCAACCGTAACATAATCACCGCTGCTTATTTGTGGGGTAATTGTAATTTGCGTGCCGGCATCGGACGTACCGCTAACACTCGTCGTCGTACCAGATACGCCATTACTATTCGATGAAACTAACGATTCTTGGATGACTCCATCGATAGTCGCTTTCGCATTATTATTCACGACGACTTTGGAACGTACTAATTGACGCCCATCAATAACCGTTTCCAAGGCGCGCACCACTCCAGCAAAATCACCTGGTCGTAAGACGACTCCCCCCAGGCCCGATGCACCATTAATTGTCCCCCGTGCCAACGGGTCGACTCCAGTCGATTCACTTAGACCAAATAAACTCGACACGGTGCCTGTCGTTTCCCCATCCGTGATGCGCTTCAGTAATTCAACGCCTAACGATTGATTTTGCGCTTCGCTGAGGCTCACCATGATTACTTCAATATCGACCTGTGGCTGCCGTTGATCTAACTGTTTCAAGAGTGCTTCGACTTGATCCAGAGCTCGCGGCTCACCCATGGCAATAAGGGTGTTCGTTACCGTATCGCTGGTCAACACCACGCCCGTATCAGCCATATTTTCTTGTAGGGCTGGGGCAACACCTACAGGCTGCGGTTGTTGTGCGCCATTTTGTGCTCCATTGTTATTTTGAACATCTGCTCGCACCACCCCAGTAGCAATTAAACCCGTTAGCACCTTGGCTAATTCATCCGCCTGACGATGACGAATGGCAAAAGTCCGTACCTGACGACGTGCAGCTGGTGGTGCATTATCTAAATTGTCCAGCACCTCAGTGACACGACGATGCTGATCACTGGTTGCCGTAATAATTAAACTATTCGTTAATTTATCGCGAACGATCTCAATCCCGCCCGCGCTCGATGGCTTAAATAATTGCTGAACTAACTGTGCCACTTCTTCGATACTAAAAAACTTAGGCCGATAAGTGCGGATTTCGATTGGTTCACTGCGATCCAGCTGTTGAACTAAAGCGACTAATACATCCATCACATCGGCTGGCGCAATTAATAATAACTGCGCACCATCTGGGGCGACTTGAATATCGACTTGTCTTGTACTGCCCTCTAAGCGAGTTAACGAC
>SYDV01000249.1 GCA_005801395.1 Planctomycetia bacterium
CCGCGAGTAATCCAGACTTCGCCAAATCATGTGCGATTTGTGCCTGAACTTCATCCAACAACACGACAGGCTCGTTACCCTCAATGCGTTGGCCAACATCAAAGCGTACAGTAGTCACGCGACCGCTGACTTCTGCGGCAATATCCAATTGACGCCGAGGTCGGGTAAATGCCGTCATGGTTCGCTCTAATGACGCTGGATGGTCCGAGGGTTTCCAGGTTCCTTGCTCAAGTGCAGGAATCAGAGACGTCGCACACGCGACCAATACTAAAAATAAGGTACGAATCACGCGAATACCTCCGGCGGATGATGAGCGTCCCGCATTAATAAAGTGAGCAATCCGTCAGCGGCAGAACGTGCCACAGCTTCGGCAGAACGTTCGGGACGGAAGGGAATCTGCCACACCAAACCATCAATGCTGGCAGTAAATAACCGTCCTAAAATGGTTGGGTCCGGTAGCGGGCGAAAAATGCCCTGGGCCAATCCAGCACCATAGAGGTAATTCACCACCGCTTCCCATTGCGCGTAACTTTCGCGCAGCATCGACTGTGCTTGGTTTAATACCTGCGGCTGATCGCTGGCCACCGTCCACAAATCGGTAAACAAACGAATAAAAGTGCGTGATGATTCGGGGATGACGGTGAACGCAGTCAGTACCAGGCGATGCAGTGCCTTCGCCGGACTACCATCGGCACCACCATGCACGCCTGGGCCCGTGCTTCCTAACAAATCATTGACCTGTTTTTGATTACGTTGGCAGCACCACAAACAGGCGTCGATCAATAGTTCCTCCTTAGAACGAAAATATTCGTACACGGTGCCTTTGCCGATCCCGGCCTGAGTTGCGACTGCGGCAATGGTCGTTCCACCGAAACCATCGCGCGAAAAACAGGCCACGGCGGCTTCAACAATAGCAGCGCGTTTTGCTGTATTTGCCGCTGAATTTGCAGGATTAGCCGATTGATTCGGAGAAGGAGTTGTGGTTGTCATACGCGCAGGCTATGGCCAGCTCATTTACAGACAAGTCCCGACTGACCAGTCGGTCGGGACTTATTGGTAAAGAATGCCACCCTGAACCTTTCATAAAAAGAGATCGAAAGTTGACCAACTCCAATCGTGGCCGATCTAACCTGAAGAACATTCATCACCAAGTTACCAAAAAACGAACAAAGGGTTACCTGCGGGTTGGCGGACCACGCTTAACGTTGAAAAAAAGATTTTTTTATCCGTGACCAAATCGGAAGCAGGAAAAACCACCAATTCGCAGTTCCAAACCAAGAATTGCCTCCCAACGATTTGCCGAAGCGGCAAAATTTGACCTGGAACTCTATAACAAACCTTCGCCAAAGCTTCTTCATCAGTTAATACAATTGCGAGACCCTGACACCCCTCTACAAGGTGCGCCTCACGCACATCCCCAGGCAGGAAAAATCATGGCTCGTTATCTCGTTGAGCGTCTTAACCCCACCTTCGGCTACTTTTACAAAGCCGGTAAGTCACTGCATCGTGGCAAAACCAAATGGCAGGACATGGAAATCATTGAGAGCGAAGAGTTCGGCAATGTGTTGCTGCTCGACGGCGTGACCCAGGTCACCTCGCGCAATGAATTCTTGTACCACGAGCCAATGGTTCACCCTGCGCTCACCGCACACCCAGATCCCAAAGATGTCTTAATTATTGGTGCTGGCGACGGTGGTATTTTACGCGAAGTGTTAAAACACCCAGTCAAGAAAGCTGTGATGGCCGAACTTGATGGTGGTGTGGTAGATTTCTGCGAACGTTTAATGCCCGAGATTAATGACGGAGCGTTCGAAGATAAGCGCTACCGCTTAGAAGTTGGCGATGGCCGTAAATTCGTTGAAGGCACCAAAGAAAAGTTTGATGCCGTCATCATGGATATGACCGATCCATTTGGTCCTTCCGTGATGCTTTATACCAAGGAATTCTTCCAACATGTGAAGAGCACCTTCAAAGACAAACGTTCCATGTTTGTCATGCACACGGAAAGCCCAATTTCCCGTCCCAATACCTTTAAGCAATGTCACCACACCTTATCCGAAGTATTTAAATACCGTCGTACGTTTTACCTCTACATTCACATGTACGCAGTACTGTGGTCGATCACGGTGTGTAGCGATGGCACAGACGTGGCCAAAATCACCGCCGCAGAAATCACCAAGCGCTTAAAATCTCGCGGCATTAAAGGCTTAAAAGCCTATACCCCAGAAACTCATCACAGCATGTTGGGTGAATTCCCTTTCATCGCTGAGTTGAAAGCGCAAATGAAATCAGTGCCAATCATTACGGACAAAAAGCCAATCGTCTTAGATGATATTGATATTAATCGTGGCAGCTTGGAAATGACTGAAGCAAAAGTTACCAAAGCCAAAACGCCAAAAGCCAAGGCCAAGAAAAAGCCAGCCAAGCGTTAATCGAAGCCGGTCCTCCCCGCATGGTACTTCGCCGTGCGGGCCAGGCCTTTTAGCTGAGAAACGGTGATTGCCGTGTTCCAACATAACCTTCCCGACCCCCAACGTATGCGCGCCCTTGCTGCAGAGCATGGCACTCCGCTATTACTGCTCTCGACCGAGACGATTCGCAGTCAATATAGGACACTGAAACAAGCGCTTCCTGGGGTTCATTTGCATTACGCACTGAAACCATTGCCGCATCCGGCGGTGGTTCAGGCCATCAAAGACGAAGATGGCTACTTCGATCTCGCCACCAATGGTGAAGTCGATGTGGTACGCAATGTTGATGTTGATCCAAACCGCTGCATTCACACGCACCCAATTAAGCGCGATCAAGACATTCGGTACGCGCTTGATTATGGCTGCACCACTTTCGTATTCGACAACCCCTACGAATTACCGAAATTTTTACCCTATAAAGACCGTGTAAAATTACTCATGCGTTTGAGCTTCCGTAATAAAGAAGCGCAATGCGATTTATCGCTGAAATTTGGTGTCCAACCAACCGAAAGTCATGCCTTATTGCGCAAGGCCACCAGCATGGGTCTTAACGTGCGCGGTTTAAGTTTCCATGCCGGCTCACAATTATTAAATAACTTTAAATATATCGAAGCAATTTCGTTCTGTCGTCAATTATTTAATTTAGCCGCTCTTGACGGAATTATGTTAGACACCCTTGATATCGGCGGTGGTTACCCAGTTCCGTATACAGATCAGGTTATGCCTATTAACGTTTACTGCTCCCCTATTGCCGCAGAGTTGGAGCGCGCTTTCCCGAATGTAAAATTACTCGCAGAGCCAGGTCGTTTTATCAGCGCTCCCAGCATGACGTTAGTTTCGTCGGTCATGGGAAAAGCAGAACGCCAAGGCCGCATGTGGTATTATTTAGATGATGGTCTGTATGGCAGTTATTCCGGAAAATTATACGATCATTGCGATTATCAATTTACCCCGCTCTCTAAATTAGAAGGTAAAGTTGCCCCAGAACGATTAAGCGTTGTCGCTGGTCCTACCTGCGACAGCATCGACGTCGTGTACAACGATATCATGTTGCCCGAACTTGAATGCGGTGATTTGGTCACCAGTCCCATGATGGGAGCCTACACCTGGGCAAGTGCCACTGATTTCAATTTCTTCCCCAAAGCAAAAATCGTCGTAGTTGATTAGTTGATTAGTTGATTAGTTGATGAACGGTAACCAATAAAGGAATTTATCATGGCTAATGAATCGCTGAATCTCTGGCTTGAAGATATCTATAACGATCAGGTTGGCGTTCGTCTGCGCTTACGTGAATGTTTACATAGCTCGACGTCACCGTTTCAACGCATCGCAGTTTATGACAGCCATGCCTATGGCAAAGTATTGACGCTTGGTGGTGCGATTGCGCTGAGTGATGTGGATGAAGCTTTATATTCTGAAAGCCTGGTTCATCCAACGCTCAGCGTCATGCCAAAAGCAGAGCGAGTGCTCATTTTAGGTGGCGGCGACGGTGGAGTTACGCGCGAAGTCCTGCGTTACAGTGGCGTCAATCAGGTCACCGTGGTAGAAATTGATCGCGCAGTCATTGATGTATGCCGCACCTATTTTCCAACCGCTGCCAGCTGTCTTCAGGATAAACGCGTAGAATTAGTAATTGATGATGCCCATCGTTATCTGCGCGATTGCCCGCATCAATTCGATGTGATTATTATCGATGCGTGCGAGTTAACTAACAACGCGAGCGATGAATTTCATACCACCAGCTTTGCCGATACGGTTTTCCGACGCCTACAACCAAATGGCATGTTAGTCGCCCCCCTTGGCTGCCCGTCTTTCGCTGCTGATGGCTGTCGCGCGACGTTGCGCAAACTGGCAGAAAAATTTACGGATATCGATGCTTATTTAATGACCATTCCGAGTTTCCCAGGTGGGCAATGGGCTGTAGCTCGTGGTGTAAATGGAAAACTACCTACCGCGATAATACCCCAACCATGGCATAACAATTTACGCTGCTGGCACCCTGCTTTGCAACAAGCACTGTTTGCCTTACCACGTCATGTCGAGAAAACGCTGGGAATTAGCTGATTTTAGTGCGAGCAATTCGATATCGAACAGACCGTTAAGCGACCAACGCTGGAAGATTATTTCTTATAAAAATAAATAACCGGCGCAGATATAATCTGCGCCGGTTATTTATACTCAACTTGAACGCATTCTGACGAATGCTTATTTAACCCGCAAATCCAAGCACACGATTTCAGTTTTGCTCCGGCTAATCACATAACCATTCGCTACCGCAGGGTTATTCCAACAATCACCTTTCAAAATTTGCGCGCGGGCCAGCTCGGTGTATTTGTCTGATGTCGCTTTGATCAAGACTAACTGTCCCTGATCACCTTGGATTAAAATGTTATCGCCAACGATTATGGTACCGCCTTGTCCAAAACCATCTTCTGACCAAATGATTTTTCCTGTGGCCAATTCAACGCATTTAATTGGCATGGTCTTGTACTGCTTAAAGCCAAAGAGTCCGTAAACATATCCGCCGCGCACAACTGGTGTCGACCAGTGATTTTCTAGTTCGCCTTTTTTGCGCCATAACTCAGTCGCCTTCCAAGTTTTCCCTGAATTGGAAATTTTAAAGGCACCTGCACCTGTTCCATATCCGGCGGAGCAATAAACCGTGTCACCTTCAACGATGGGCGATGCTGCGGTAGAAGTCGCCCAGGAAAAATCTGCGTGCCATAACTTCTGACCTTGTGGGTCAAAGGTGGTCAATCCATCTTGCGTGAAAAATATGACCTGACGTTGACCATTAATGACCGTTGGTGTTGGAGTGGCGTGAGTAATTTTTTCGTTGCCGTCTTTGCCAAGCAATTTGCCTGTTTTCCGGTCGAAAAAGAGGAACGTCTGACCATCACCACCGCCGGCAACCATGACCACGTCGCCTTCAATAATCGGTGATTGGGCATTACCCCAATTACTAATGCCCTTGGTGTCATTTTGGCCTTTATTCTTGGCTTGAACATCATGCTGCCAAACAATCTTCCCATCTTTTGCTGACATACAGGTCAGCATTAAATAGGTGCCATACGTATAAACTAAATCGCCAACTACGCTTGGTGTTGTGCGTGGACCAATGCCTCCCTGCTTATTAAACGTGGTTGGGCCCAAATCAGTTTCCCACAGCGTCTTTCCGGTAGCGATATCGAAGGCAATGCAGACTTCATTTTTATCTTTTAAGGCCAAGGTGAAACATTGACCACCGACCGCCGCAACCGAACCAACGCCATCTCCAATTTTATGTTTCCAAACTTCTTTTGGACCGTTCGCTGGCCAAGTCGTTAATATTTTATCGTTTGTCGTACCGTCACCATTAGGCCCACGGTATTGCGGCCAATCTGCTGCCGGAGCAGACATAAGGCTTAATCCTGAAAAACGCAGTTAGCGTCAAAATTCCCCTGCCGCACGCCATGAATTTGGC
>SYDV01000250.1 GCA_005801395.1 Planctomycetia bacterium
AATCCATGCGTTACATCATCAGACAACACTTTATAACCCGGATCAAATCGCCCATTATTCAATCCAAGCAAATCTCGGACCGTATTGCTATATTCGCGCTTATTTAATCGGCGTAAAACTGGTGCACTCCTATCCGCGACCGCGGTACTCCCTTGGGTGGCTGACGACAAGCGCAAGGCTTCTTGGGCAATCTTCTCCCTGATGTCGTCTGATGGTTGCGGCTCATCATCAGGTGGCATTTCTTTACTCGCAACCGCATTGTAAATATCCAGCCACAGCGCTGAAGTTATTGTAGCCGGAACATCAAACCGCACATTCCCCTTTTGTTTTTTCGGGCCGTGGCACGAAATACAGTTATTTTCCAACAGACTGGACATCGGGCCATAGTCGGCTGGGGCATCGACGCTCACGGCCATGGTCAAGAAACAGCCAGACATAATGACTGCACATAAAATATTTTTCATCGTTTATTCTTTCGGATTGTTATAATTTATGCTAAATCAAAAGCGGCGGTGGCATTTAAGAAACGTTCCGTCCCAACACCAAAACGACGCAACATAGTCGTAAACAAATTATTTAATGGCGTTTGATTGCCCTTCACTTGGCAATCAAGATGGACGCCATGTTTAAAGCCGCCCCCTGCCAAAAGAATTGGCAAATTACGATTAGAATGCTTCGACGCATCAGCCATAGAACTACCGAACATTACCATGGTTTGATCAATCATGGTGCCCTTACTAGTTTTGATATCTTTAAGCTTTTGAATGAGGCGCACATATTGAGCGATATAAAAACGATCGATAATCATTAATTGGCGTATTTTATCAGGATCCTTTCCATGATGACTGAGGCTATGGTAACCCGTATTAATACCATCCAACTCTATAATACGGTTATGCATTCCGAATCCTGCCGTGAAGACCCGGCTCGAATCCGACTGAATGGCCAAGCAGATAATATCCATCATCAATGGAGCCAGGAAATTATAATCCATGTCACCATGCGGATGCCCTTCCGTTGGATTTTCCACTTTTGGCTTATCTACATTGAGCCATTTTTTTTGCCCTTGCAATTTTACCTCCGCTTCCCGTATGGCGGTAAAATATTCGTCTAGTTTGTTTTGATCAGGCAGACTAATTTTACGCTTAAACGCAGCGGCCTGTTCACGGACTAAATCTAAGAGGCTCCCCTGTTCCTGTAATTGTAACTCGCGTTCTTTATTGGCTTTTTCCTGATTATTCACAAATAATTTAGCGAAGAGACCACTTAAGCTATCTTCGCGCACCTTGATGCCGGACTTGGTCCACGAACAGTCCTGCGCACCACCCACCGATACATGCACTGACGGGAATCTGGTGGTGTACGACACGTGGTCTGCTGCGACTTGATCTACCGACACAAATGAACCTACTTGCGGGCCGTTTCCAATTTTGACACCACTGAGCGCCGATTGCATAGCGCCATGTCCAGAACTAATGTGCGGATGATCCATGTGCGAGAAGACCGTAACATTATCCCGTATTTTTTCGATTGGGCTCAAAGTCGGCGACAACGTATAATCACGACCGTAATCAACTGGGAAGAATGCCTCTGGGTGCACACCAAGGCCACTGAGCATATAGACCATACGCATTGGTTCAGCCGCATTATTATTACCCGGTTCAGTGACTGCTGGAGCAATTGATTCCAGTCCACATAAGGCAATCGAAATACCGCTCGCTTTCAAAAACGTACGGCGATTCGATGTTGGCAGTAAGCGATTAGAAATAGTCATAAAATCTCCGTGAGCAGGTGCGTGTTTTTTTTACGCCATCATGGTTTGGTTGCTTGATACTGGTCGCTTATTTCCACCGCCGTCAAAGCGGTCTTCCAAATGGTGAGCTCATCTATTCTGCCAATTAAATTTCGCACGGACCGGGGGCCATCTTTTAGCGGTTGACCCCAATTACCAATTTCACAAGGTCCTATCTTCAGTCGTTCATCGACAGGAAGTGCCGCATGTGACACCTTCTGCCCATTAAAGTAATGCGTGACGGTGCGAGATTGACGCTCGTAGGTCGTTGCAATAAAATTCCAGTTCCCGATGTGATTGGTGGTAAAAATCACTGGTGATGCATGGCCAATACCAATACCATGCTGGCCATTTTCTTTCACATGCGAACCGCGAAAACCAAAACGCAATTCGCCACCTGGGTAAATTTGCCAATGGATATGGCCGTCATTATAAGCATCCGTTAATAGCAATGCTTGGCGTCGATTCGGCAATGCATCCAAACGAATCCATGCGGCCATAGTTATTTCGTCAAATTCCCCTGGAATTTCAAGACGCACACGATCGCTTGCCTGATTAAATTCAAGCGCGCCCTTGCCAGGCCAACGACCATCAACCCAATTACTGCTAATGACCGTACCGTTTACGGACGCTGTCCCATGATCTAATAATTCACGGCCCTGCTGCTCGAAATCAAAAAAAGATACGACGCGTGGATCACTTGCGCGCGCTTGTGATAATTGGCGCCATGCAGCATATTGTCGACTTGTTTTCATGGCCTGTCGTTCATGCACTTCATCAAACGAGGTAAATTCAAGGGGCGAAGAGACGACCTCCGTCATTAACCCAGAGGCCGCCCACGCGACACCATCGCCACCCAATACGCGCCGCAATGATTCAGATGAACGTTTACCATCTGGCGCATATAATTGCACTTCGCCAACAAATACATGCACCTTTGCTTCCCCCGTCGGGGCCACATCAATGCCAAATTCAGTTCCAATATCAACGAGATCAAATTGCGCAGAAGTAATGCTGAAACCATGTGCTTGTTTGGGAACTTGAGCACGCATTTTACCATAAAAACAAACTGCGCTGTTTTCCGTTTCTAATTTTATTTTTGCTGGTGCTTCAACAATAACGCGCGCACCACGATAGAACGTTATTTCAACTAGGCCTTTTTCTAAGGTCAATTCACCGCGTGGCAAAATGCTCCCGGTGGTTATTTCAGGTCGATCAGCCCAAACAGCACCAACGCTGCTGGATAATAACGCAACGCCGTTGTCTCGCATTTCACTTATCGCAAACGCTTGCGCGTCTGACGGCTGGTGCCTTGATAACCACGGCATCAGCGCAAATACCCCAATCGCAATCGTTGCCGCCATTGCAAATAAGGCGGCCATGTGCCATTGTCGACGTTGTTTCGTCAAGGGCTGGTGCGCATCGATCTGTAACATGACACTTTCGTCAAAATCTACGGTTTTGATATCAGTATCTAATAATGACTGTAATGCTAACCAGCGTGGTTCCGCAGTTTGTACCGCCTGCAATTTACCCTGCATATGCAGTTCGCTTGCCACCTGACATCGAAATACTGCGTCAGTTCGTAAGCGTTTAATTAACTGAGCTGGACTCGTTGGTTGCTGGTCTGGATCTGCTAGCCATTGCAATAAGGCAATTACATCTTCATCCACTTTCACATCATCATTTGCATTCGCTTTTAAATTCATTGGGCCACATCCCCTTTTACACATTCGCGCAATAAACTATTGGCTCGATATGATAAATTATAAACGGCGGCAGAACTAATCTTTAGTTGTTCCGCTATGAGTGACGAACGCGTTCCATCTAATCCAGCATGAACTACCTGGCGTAATCGTTCCGGTAACTTCTCGACACAACGCAACAGCGCTTCAATGCTGTGATGGCTTTCTTTATGAGCTAACATGTCTAAGTCATCAACTAATAACAGACGTGCTTCTTCACGCATTTTATCCAAGGCCGATTCTTTACGACGAATAGAACGAAAATGCGTAAGTAATTTATTGCGAGCAATGCCGCGCAACCAGGCACCGACATCAAGCTGTGCATCAAACGCTTCCCGATTCGCCCAGGCGCTTAAAAAGACCTCTTGAGCAAGGTCATCGACCTCATCCATACGAAATACCTGGCTGGCGATATAGCTCCGTATTCCCAGGCTATAATCACGCACCACCAAGCGAAATGCCTGATGATTGCCAGCAAATGCCTTTTGAATCATGTCCTGGTTGAGTTCACTGCTCATACACACCTTGTTTGCCGCACCTGAGAGCATCTCTCACGGAACTTTTGAGTTTTGGTAAGCCTGAGTCTACTAAGCGGTTATGTACCACGAAAAATCGTTCTATGCACTAATTTAGAACCTAGTCCTCTCAGTTCCGCTGACAGCTAACCAAGTAGATTGGTTTCCGTCAGGTGGCTGCTGATCCTAGCGTATCGGAAGGCAATCTTCGTAATTGGGAGAAATTCATTGCAAGTCACAGTCAGTTGGCGTTTGCGCCGTTGGCAGGGCTCGACGAATGGCGTCTGAGGTGAAACGGTTACGTGAGGAAAAACGTATCCTGAAAATGGAACGATTCTATTCGTGATAAAGGTAAAAAAGCGACGGCGTTCACCCAAGGAACCCAGAATGAGACACCTTTTTATTCGGGATAATGCCGCCGAGCAGCTAGTTCGTGTGCCGTGTACGGTGTTGGAGGTCACGCCATCGGAATACTATGCGTGTAAGAAAAATCTTTTATCTCGGCGCGCAGAAGATGCGTCATAGACGCATGGTATTTATTCTTTTAGCAACCGAGAATACGTCGTCATCGGTTGGTCTACGATGCGTTGACCATCATGCCACAAATCTATAACCGTAAGCGGACCACCCGGTAATCCACGGCGTGCGACTTGATCAGGGCTGATGGTCCAGCGACCAATGGCGCGATCACTGGGCCAATCGATCTGCGTGTAGACCTGATATACCAGTTCGGAACAAACGATGCGATCAATGGTCTCAACATCGAAATTAAAATCATATTTTTTACCGAGTTGACGTAGTGAACGTAAGACCAACGCGCGGCGATCAGTCACTGTCAAATCCGGGCAGCGCAACACACTTAAATCATCAATATTAAGAAATCGCGCTAACGGACTGAGCTGCACATCATCGCGCAAGGCCTCCACCACCGCTTCGCCACGTTGAATCGCGGCGTGGTAAACCATTAATGCAGGGTCGTCCCATATCCCAAGTGCGCGCAATTGCTGTTCATTACCTAACCATATTGCCACATGTCCCCAATGGCCTGGGATGAAATTATCAGTTAGGCGAAAGGGTGTCTTTTCCAGTAGGATATCTCCTGGCTGTAAAACGCTGCGAACTTGCTCTTCAATAGCGGCATCGCCATAAAGTTTCCCTCGGCGGAACGCCACGGCGCCAATGGCGTTACCAAAACTTTTAGACACTCCGCTAACCAGATGATCACCGAGCTCGCGAAAATCTGAACTGACCAAGGCTGTGGTAGAAGATAGTGCCTCACCTTGTGGTACACGTCGCGTTTGACTGAGGACCGTTCCACTAGGGCTTGCCGCAATGGATTTTCGCAACCACACGACTTGCGGCGCGATACTCGTTTCCCACCACGGACCAGCTTCACGCAATTCCCTTAATAAACGATAAATGCGCGTTCTTTGCGCATAGGATAAATAACTACGAATAATCCCGTCAATCTGATCCTCCGGTACACCCAGACCGCTATCGCCCTGATTCAAGGCTTTGCGAACGGCCTCATTATTCAGGACTAATCGGCAATTAATTAAAAATGTGTCGTATAAGGCGAGCGAGGCGACCGCTGACAAAGCAATACCCTCCATCCGCACCAAATCTGACGGCATCGCCGTACCATGGTCGCGACAGCTTTGTTCATGGACATGATACCATTCTGCATGCCGAGCAGCAATCTGCGACAACACTTGCACGGATTGTAAAATATTTGCAAAGCTTTGATGCAAATTTTCCAATATTTCACCGTTTAAAGGCAAACCTTTATTCGTGCGTTCCGTCGCCGCCAGGACGGCTTCGATAAAGATTTCCTTACGTTCGACTAATACGTCATGATCTCGAACATACGCTAACACTTCACGCTCAAGATAAGCTTCGCGTTCCGCTTCCGACGTTGCCGCTACCAATATTTGCCACAAGGCCGCAGCTTCAGCGCCGCGATCAACCGCAGATGGTGCTCGCGCGCATCCACAAGCCAACACGATCAGTACGATCAACAAAAGGAGGGAGCGCATATCGGTTAATATATGCTCCCTACAAAATGTCAACCATGAGAATATGTTCCAATAATCGATAATAGCCCAACTGATATATATCTGTATTAAAATATACGTCAAAGCCAC
>SYDV01000251.1 GCA_005801395.1 Planctomycetia bacterium
AAGGAAAGCATCACCATCCATCATCTCTTCACTCGATTTCCATGCCGGTGCAAACACTTCTGTCCCAGGCAATGGCTGTCCATCCATGGCTAAAACCACGCCGACGGAACCTTGCGAAATAGTCATGTTGTCGACTTGTTGTAAATCAAAAATCCAAGGCCAATAACCAAAATGCCAACCAGGCCCAAGGGTTCCAGCTTGTGGACCTTTTTCTCCGTTGGCGGCAACCACGCGATTCGCAGGTAAATCAGGGCCAAATTTACGTGCAACAATACCACCTTGGTCATCGTTCACATAAATGGTGGTCGATAACGCCATGGATAGGATCGCGCAGAGAATGGTGCAGGCCCCGATTAAACTGCCGAGTGCTTTTTGACCATTTAGAACCGCTGGCGCTGCTAGCAAAACAAGGCCAATCGCAAATAAAATGAGAGCTAAAACAAAGAGGGTCATGCGAAGTCTCCAGCGGTGGCCGCGCATGATGTAAACAAAGCGGTGTAACGCAATGTCTGCTCAACCAAGGCTGTTCAGTGTGTGAGCAATAAAATGGACAGCATTAGCGCTCAGAACGATAACGTTGCGCTAAATCAGCAATATAGGCCACGACATCGCGGAATTGTTCATCGGTCATGGCACCGGTTTGCAAATGCATTTTAGCGCCGTCTTCATCCCCGGGAATTTTTCCGCGAATACCTTCGCGAAATTTAATTAATTGAGCGACTAGGTACCAATCTTGTAATCCAGTCAGTGGGGCGGAGCGAAAAGCTAATTCACCACTCGCGTTATAGCGGTGGCAATCGATGCAGCTGGATTTGAATAAATCTTCCCCTTTTGCGCTATTGCCGCCTAAAGAATTGGTGGTGGGAAAACGAGGTAACTGTTCAACGCTGCTCGCAGCGGCATCCTTCATGGCGGGAGTCAATGATAGCGCGATGACATGCATTTGTTGCCCCTGCACATCGTTTTGATGTGTACCGCGTTGATCTGTGCGGAATTTATCCAACTGCATGTGAACATACCACGCGGGTAAACCCGCAATGGATGGTGAGCGCAGCGTGAGATTTCCTTCGCCCTGCGCTCCATGACAAACGGAACACACAGTGGCAAAGGTTGCCGATGGCGTTTCAGGTATAATCGGTTTTGGTATTTCGACGGTGCCTTGATCTAATTTGGCAGTGGAATTGGTAGTGTTTTCAGGATTTCGATCACCACATGAATTACTCAGTAAACAAACCCAACACATGAGCAGGAATAAGAAATAATGACGCATGTCACCATGCTATATCAAGCTTCGTAATCGTCATTACCAAAGATAGTAGATGAGAATCTCTCGCAGCTTGTTGATACGCTGCAATTGATTACTCATTTAATTAGCCGGATGGATGATTTCTGGAATAATTAAAGCCGAAACGTAATGGCAGGCGGGTGGTTTGCTTGGTAGTGCGTCAGCGGGGGGCAGCGCCGGAGCCGTGTTGTTGGGGGCGATTGCCCCCAACTGAAAACAAAACCTTTTCCGGCGCAGCTGGTTATTTCGCCACAGGCGAAATAACGGCCTGAGTGGTCGGAAGTATCAATGCCGGAAATGGCGAACGCCAGTAAAGACCATAGCTAAATTGGCTGCATCCGCAGCCGCAATAACACTCGGATCACCTTTACTGCCGCCGGGTTGGACCACGGCGGTAATGCCAGCTTTTGCCAGGGTTTCTAAGCCATCGGGGAACGGGAAGAACGCATCGCTGGCGGCGACACCTTCGATGGCGCGGTCTTTTGCTAACGACGTTGCGATCCACGTGCTGTTAACGCGACTCATTTGGCCTGCGCCTGCGCCGACTAATTCACGGTCTTTGGTAATGCAGATCGCATTTGATTTGAGGTGTTTGCACACGATCCAAGCAAAGGCGAGATCGGATAATTCGGCGGCACTCGGAGCACGCTTAGTAACGACGGTCAAGGCGCTCGGATCCCAAGGATGCATGTCATAATCTTGTAGTAACAGACCGCCCAATACATTTTTAGAATATTTCGCACCAGCTGGAATTGCCTGCCATGGACCAACGGCTAACAGACGGACGTTGGCTTTCCATTTAGGTTTAGTGGTCAGAATGGTGAGCGCTTCCGGGCTAAATGAAGGAGCAATGACGACTTCGACGAATTGACGGGTGACCATTTCTTCCGCCGTGGCAGCATCGACCGCACGGTTAAGCGCGATAATTCCACCAAATGCCGCTTGCGGATCGCCATCATAGGCGCGCACAAAGGCTTTCGCCAGATCCTTGGCTGCGGCGCAACCGCAGGGATTCGTGTGTTTAATAATAGCGCAAGCTGGGTCGCTAAACTCATTGACTAAACACCATGCTGCATCGGCGTCCATTAAATTATTATAGGACAGTTCCTTGCCATTGAGTTGTTGTAATTTGGTAACTCCGCTCGCCCCTGGGGTGCGGATGTCGTACAGGGCGGCTAATTGATGAGGATTTTCACCATAGCGCAATTCCATAACTTTTTTAATTGGCAGTGCATTTTCATTAGGGAAAGCTTCATCCGCAGGAAATCCGGCGATGCGTGTAAGTTCATCGGCAATCAACGCATCATAGCGCGCAGTGGTGCGAAATACGGTGCGCGCACAGCGTTGGCGGAAAACCAAGGTGGTGTCATTTTTATTGGCATCCATTTCAGACAGGCAACGTGCGTAATCGGCAGGATCTACCAGCACGGTTACCGAATCATGATTTTTCGCCGCAGATCGCAGCATTGACGGTCCACCAATGTCAATTTTTTCTATTTTATCAGCCGTCGTAGAACTGGCTTTATCAGCGGTCGCTTCGAACGGATACAAATTCACTACGACTAAATCAATTAAATCGATTCCGTGTTGTTGCGCCGAAGCCATAT
>SYDV01000252.1 GCA_005801395.1 Planctomycetia bacterium
GAACCATCCCGCGGTCCATTTTCCAATCATATATAACAGAAGAGATCGCAAACTCTTTTTTTTTCGGTTCAATGACGCGGTACCAATTGGTAAAAGCTTCTGTTAATTCAGCCGCAGAGGGGTTGCCGCGAATTCGCACCTCTAATCCGAAGTAACGATTATCTTCTTCTTCAGATCGCGGGACATCCTTTAAGTAAAAGTAACCGTAGATGCCAGGAGCAATTAGGGCAAAAACTAAAAGAACGCCCATGAGTGGTCGCAACAAGAACCAACCGAGTAATCGCCCGTAAGCGCGTTCTATTTTCATCATCCAACCAGCATGAGTGTTGTTGATTTTAGTGTTATGGGTTGGGCTAGTAGGATAGAGTCGAGGAAAGGCCATGGGCACAATAATTAAGGCCACGGCTAAGCTGCCGAGCAAGCACCAGATAATTGGTTCCCCGATCGACATGATGAGGACACGAATCCAGGGATTCTCGACCACTAAAACAGGTAAGAACAAAGCGATGGTAGTAAGCGTGCTGACGATGATGGCGAGCGAAACACTGGACACGGCCCGTCGTAATGCCGCCTTGCGTTCGGCAGGATCCGCTTGTTGGCGAACTCGCATCATGGCCTCGCCTACGACGATCGCATTGTCGACCACCATGCCGCAAGCTAATAAAAACCCCATGAGGGTAAAAAGATTCATGGTGTTATTGTGGCAGGCCATCATTAGCACCGCTAACGCCAAAGATAAAGGCAGGGATGCGCACACTAATAATGCGAGGCGTAATCGACCTAAAAAAATTAACAAAAATAACACCGAAAATAACGCACCCCACATAGCTGCGTCGAATAATTCCCAGGCTGCCGCATCTATTTGCGCGTGGGTTGAACTTTGAAGTACCATGCGAATGCCAAGTTGTTCACTGACATCGCGAATAACTTTCGTAACTTCTTTTGATGAAGCATAGCTATTGGCCTCTGGTGAAGGATAAACGGACAGCGTACATCCTGGTTTTCCATCGACCATGACCCATCGACCATAATTTGACGGTAATTGTTCTACCAATGCAATTTGTTTCATTTGCACGCTGTTACTGACGCGAACATCGGCGAGACCGTTTTGGGTCAAATCTGATGAACGTACGCGTAATATTTGTTCGTTTCGTGAACCCTCTTCAGTAACGGGAATTTGATACGAACGCGGTTGAGCAGAGGTAAAATGGCTCGTCACTTTATTGAGATCAGTTTTAGTGGCGATCACTCGATCACGCGCAAAGGCAAGTAACACCGAACCTTCGCCCTCTAAATTATGACTAACAACGGCGACACCGGGAATGCGAAGTAACGCCGGCACCATCATGCGATCCATTAAATCGCGGAAAGTGGCTTCGTCGTATTTTCCTGGATTAAAAGCAGCGGCAACCATCGGTGGATCAGACTCAGAAAAAGTACCGATGCTTGGGCGAGTCGTACTCGGCAGACGATAACGATTATTATCCAATGCTTCACTGACTTGGGAAATAAGCGTCGACAAACTAACGTTTGCGGCGGGCATGACATAAACACTGACGCGATTACCACGAGTGCGAGAAGAAACCGTGTCGACGCCGGGTAATGAACGTAATATTTCTTCAGCAGGACGGGTGAGTCCTTCTAATGCTTCGGCGCTCGATTCCGTGTCCATCGTCATGCTGACATAGATTAAAGGCGCCGTGAGCCCAGCCGGTTTCAAATTTATGCGCATGCTCGGCAACGTCATGCCACCCAAAACCATGAGGGCAGTTAGGACAGCTAGCACCCCGATTGGGCGATCGTAAAGATGACGAGCGCGAGATTCAGACATACGAGGTCATACGATCCTTGACTATACCTTACGATAAGTTGCTGCTTTAGTTGTCACAAATTATTAAACTGTCAGGACTTGGTCAGGTACAATCGATAGGTTTGGTCATACCAACGAAATTGTTCGTTAGCGAGACTAATGACCAAATGACCATGGATCTGAGCTTGATTGGCCAGTCGATCAGCAACCTGAGGTAAATCGCAGCCCAAGGTTCGCAGCCCGTGGGCGTGATGCATGGCGATTAATTGTCCCCACAAACGTCCAAGTCGGATGGCATCTCCTTCATCAAGCAAGGAAAGATCGACGGCCTGGCGCGCGTGGCAAATACTCTGTGACATCAGCAAACCACTGGCGGTAGCAAAAGAGTTGTGAATGGGGTCGTGGCCAAGATGAGTAATAAACGTCGGGGCCTTAATGACGTTAGATAAAGGATGGAACGGCAGAGCATGAGCTAGTTGGCTGGAGCGTCGTTCGACTATTTGTCCGATGCGAATACGATTATGGTTGAGCGGATTTACCGTATTTATTTCATGGCACAAAATCCACCAACGGCGTTGTCCAAGCGTTGTCGTATCATCCGTTTGTGGACAACATGCCAGGTCAAGCAACTTCATGTTCTTTGGCAATAAATCGCAAAAAAGAGCAGTCAAAGGCGTTTTATTCGCTTTATCGGCTACGACAATTTTACCTAAGCGTAAGCGTTTCCCACGCACTAAACGCGTTTCCCAAGTGCGTTGTTTTTTCGCTTGTGCATCGACATCAATTTGTTTTTTTAACTCTTCAGGAAGGCTCAGGTAATCAATGCGTTCAACTTGATCATCGTCATGGGCAAGCGCGCGCATGACACGGATATAATCGGATAAAACGGCTTGCCCGATGATCTTCATCGACAATCGTTTTGGTAAGCACAGCTGGACGCTAGTTAATAAACGCACGACGTCCCAATACCATGGTGCGGGGTGTGCGTCATGGTTTGCCAACAGGCCATAGGATACAGGGACGATGCCTTGGCGATTACGTGGTCCGACGGCCTGGGTGCGAAATTGTTGGTGATGTGTCTCGCCCAAGGCGAGTACCCATTCGGTCTTCGCTATTGGATGAGAGGCCATCCAGGTTGCATGCAGCGCGAGCGTCCCGAGCTGGAATTGTGAGAGGCTGCTTCTGAGCAGTTGGCGTTGCTGTTTGCCAAGCGTGGGGTCACTTTGTTCCAAGGACAGCATCCTGGGCAGCAGCAAACCCTCAACCGTAGCAAGTGCGCTAATCATAGCCCAAACGTTGCCGTAAGTTCTGATGATTACAAGTTTTCCGTCATGTAGATGGGGGCGACTATTGTGTTGTTAATAGTGGGGGGTTTACCATGAGCCGCCCTTGACCGCAGCGGATCGGGTAGCATAGAACCTGCCGTTCTGCGTCTGTTTTTGCTGTGAAGGAATCATTATGGGGCGTTCCCTGGTCATCGTTGAGTCGCCTGCCAAGGCTAAAACTATCATTAAATATCTGGGTCGAGACTAC
>SYDV01000253.1 GCA_005801395.1 Planctomycetia bacterium
AATAAAAACGGCGGCAACGAAAGTTGCCGCCGTTTTTATTTCGCTTTCAAATTGGGGATGCAGGGGCAAAGCCCCGCAAAAAATTACCCCTAACACAAAGCAACCCAAACCAAATAATTACGAAAAATAAATGGGGTGCAGGGGCAAAGCCCTTGCCGGGGCGTAGCGGGGCATCCTACGCTTCTGCTCCTGCCTTCGCTACGGACCACGGATTTCCACTGAAAATCCCGCTGCGCTGCGCTCCTGCGCTGCTCGCCCCAGCGAACAACAATCCCCCGAGCGAGCCTGCGCGAGCGAGCGGGGACCAGGTTCAGTTGCGCGCAGCGCAACACGACGGCGAAGCCGGCGTCAGGCCGCGGCCGTGAACCGCAGCAGCAGCAACTAGCTCAGAGCGCCTGCTGCCAGCAAACCGAACCCTTATCGCCACCATCCTCATCAACAAAAACAAATACCACTCCGCCATCGCCTAATTTAAAATCCGTCAGGTCGGAAGTAATACGATGGTGAAAACGTTGAGGACGACCAACCATACGATCAATATCCATCGGCCCATTTGCCCACAGTGGATATCCACCAATCTTGGTGCAATCACAGCCGAGCTCATCAACCATATCAACCCAGGCATCAGATGCGGCCATATCTAAACCGGTAGCATCAACATCAAGATCGACTGGCTCATTAATTTCATCGCCGTACGCGACCTTAAATCCTTTCCAATCGCCTGGGCACACGCCATTGATAACCGACAGGAACACTTCCGACTTAGGAACGATGATGACAGCGTTGTCACCCTTATGGGGCAAATTATCAAACGACTCCAACGGATCTGAGCGATCTAAAAAGGTTAATACCATTAATTCCGAGTCTTCAGCTAACGGCAACGCTGACACCAAAGCCATGGTTTTTCCCGTGCGTTGACCACGTGGATGCTTAACTCCTCGCTTTACGTGACCACCTAATTGGCCGATGGCGAGTGAAGGATTTGTGGCGCGAATAAGGGGACGGCTAATCATAAGAATCTCTTGGTGAAGGGCGCACTCTATGGGCTGGGGCGTGAGTGCCAATCAATGCTCGGTATCCGTTGGGTGTGCAAAAATTGCCCAATTAATATCCACTTTGCAATAAAAAAAGTATCCCACGACCACCAGACCCACCGATTAACCCCCTCATCAGCAACCATTCAGCAACAAAATAGCCGATGCCTAAGGTTTTGGCTCGGTTATTTCACCGCGTATTGCAGCACAGAAAATATTACCGATTTTCAAGAGGATTAATTTAAATTAACTCGGTAATTTCCGTGCGCTGACAAATATTTATTAGTTAAATTAATACTAAATTGACGACGACAGAGGACATTGATGCATTACACTATTGATGCAGTTACGTAACTTTGAGAAAAAATAATTTGCGTGTTGAATAAATGTATATTATATTCCCGTCAGGAACCCATTAACCAAGGAGCGCATTAACATGCCAGTCAAGAAAAAGGCCGCCAAGGCCAAGAAACCAGCCGTCAAAAAAGCCACCAAAGGCAAAGTCGGCCGTCCAGCCAAAGCCAAGACTGCCAAAGCAGCGAAACCAGCAAAAGCTGGTGCAAAACGCGGCCCAGGCCGTCCTCGCAAAAACGCTTAATTAATAATTAAGCGCGGCCGCCGACCAGCGGTGGTCCATCTTCGGATGAACGCCGCTGGTCAGCGTACCACTTCTGCGACAGTCCAAATGAGTAATACGAATTGTCTTACTCCACCGATTATCTCCTCTTAAGTTTATTTGCGTTTCGACTAAACTCGTTTCGACCAAATAGGTTTTGAGCATTAATCGGATATCAATCAAACGTTCCGAGTCTTATCTCCTAACCCCACTTAACGAATTTCTATTCGTTCTCTGGACACGGATCTAAGAACGGGGTGGAGGGGGAAACCCCGAAACCTCCCGCGACGACTGAGCTTGGCAGGCACAGTCTGAGGAAAGGAGCTGCGCCCATGTACTTGAGGGTCTCCCTCACGGACCGCTGTAATTTGCGGTGCGTCTACTGTCTTCCTGAACAAGCCCAATTTGCGACCACTCGTGCCACCAGCGCTGAGTTGCGTCGCTTAACTGCGTTAATCTGGGCTGCGGCAGGGGTTAAAAAAATCCGTCTAACTGGTGGCGAGCCAACACTTTGCGACGATTTACCTGAATTCGTCGCCCACGCTCGTTCACTGGTGAATGTCGTCGGGATGACCACTAACGGCGTGCTATTAGAGCCGATGTTACCTGCGCTCCAAGCCGCTGGACTCACGCGATTAAATATCTCGCTCGACGCACTTGATGCGGAACATTTTCGTCGCTTTGCGCGGCGTGATGGACTTGACCGCGTGCTGTCTTCGATTCGCGCCGCACGTCGATTTGGGTTTAATCCATTAAAAATTAATGCCGTCGCAATGCCTGACACCGACTACGCGATGCTGACGAAATTCGCCGCCTGGGAAGGTGTGCATCTGCGCTTTATTGAATTAATGGCCATTGGCGAAGCGCGTTCCTTTCAACCACGCGCTCATGTCAGCGCAAATGTTATGCGCCAACGGATATTTGACGCCGGGGTGCGATTAACCGAACGCGCCGATTTAGATGAACCGACCTCACGGGTGTGGGCCATTGATGATTCCGATCCCGCACATTGTTCCGTCGGTTTTATTACCACCGTCAGCCAGCCATTTTGCGCAACCTGTGATCGTTTACGCCTCTCATCACAGGGACGATTATTTACCTGCCTGATGGATAATACGGGGCATGATTTACTGACCGCCTTACGCGCTGGCGACGAAAATACGGTTAAGGCAACCGTGGTCGCTGCCGTTCGCGGTAAAAAACCACCAGCCAATTTCGTTCGTCATGATAACATGGCGTCGATTGGCGGCTAAGTGCCAACCGTCCATGTTTTATATTTTGCTCAGGTTCGCGACCGCTGCGGGCGTGACGAGGAACAATTCACCTTTCCAGCGTCGGTCACTGCGAATGATGTTTTAACCACCATCGTCGCCCAATATCCAGCCCACGAAACCTTGATTCGTCGCTGCCGCGTGGCGATTAATCACGCCTTCATTAACACCGCCGTCAACCTTGATGAACACAGTGAAATCGCGCTCATTCCCCCGGTTAGTGGCGGTTAATCGTGAACAATTATGGCATTATTGATGGCCCTTTACCCACGTCGCTGCTGTCACCAGCAACCCTGTGCACACCGGCGCATGGTGCCATCAGCAGTTTTATTGGCGTCGTGCGCAATCATCACCATGGCCGAGGCGTCACGCATTTGCACTACGACTGTTATCGACCAATGGCTGAGGCTATGCTTGCGCAGTTAATATTTGAAACCCAACAACGCTTCGATCCCGAATTAATTGCCACCGTGCACCACGGCATCGGCCATATGCTCCCAGGCCAAGCCTCCGTCGCCATTCACGTCGCCACCGCCCACCGCGTCGCCGCATTTGACGCCTGCCGTCACTTAATCGAACGCATTAAAGAAGATTTACCGGTGTGGAAACACGAATTCTATGACGACGGCACGTCGTTGTGGTTGAAGGGTTCGTAACCCGGATGAGAAGGCAAACATTAACCACAGAGAACACAGAGCACACTGAGGACTTCGGTCAAATATCTCGCGGTCTTGGCCGCGTATTCCCTAAATTGAATAAATAATGATTTGCCAACGCATTGTTTTATTCCCAGGGCTAGGCGCAAATGCGCGTATGTACGACGGTATCTCGGCACAAATCTCCAACATCGTCGTCCCACCTTGGCTACCAGTTTTAAATGAAGACCTCTCACGTTACGCGCAGCGTTATGTTGATCTCGGATTAGTTCTCCCAGGAGATGTCATTGGCGGCTGCTCATTTGGTGGTGCCCTAGCGCAAGAAATTGCCGCGTTACTTCCGGTAAAAAAGGTGCTGCTGATTGGTTCCTGTCGCAGCTCACGTGGTATTTCACCAGCCTTACGTCAATTAGCACCGATTGCACCGTGGCTCCCTATTACTCCGCAACATGCCCGTCTCGCGCAGTGGCCAATTGCCCTAAAGTTTGGTGCGACTCAATCACAACATCGCCGTGTTTTACACGACATGATTAATAAAGCAGAGCCGCGATTAATACGCTGGGCTATTCATGCGCTGATTCATTGGCGTGGTTGCCCGCCGCTGACCGCACCTCTGGCTCATGTGCATGGCAGTCGCGATCAATTAATGCCAGCAACACGCAGTGGGGCTGACTTCATTGTCCCAGGGGCAGGTCATTTTATTGCCGTTACGCATGTCAAAATCGTTATTGCTTGGATGCGCCAACAACTCTCAATTAATGATTAAGCCGCAAAGGGATTCGATGAAAAAACGATCTGACGTTCAGCTCACCCACCTCAATGCCAGTAATCAGGTGCGCATGGTCGATGTCGGTGATAAAGCCGTCACTGAACGAAGCGCCAGCGCACGAGCGGTGGTTACTTTGCCAATCGCATGCGCGGCGGTATTGAAAGCTGGAGGCGCGACGCGCAAAGGAAATGTTTTTGAAGTCGCCCGTTTAGCCGGAATTATGGCAGCCAAACGCACCAGTGATTTAATTCCGCTCTGTCATCAGATTCCACTCAGCGGAGTGCAAATTGAAATTAAACTCACGGGTAAACGTGTCATCATTGCCTCCAATGTGCGCTGTTCTGGTCAAACTGGCGTGGAAATGGAGGCATTAACCGTCGCATCTATTACGGCGCTGACGATCTATGATATGCTGAAAGCCATCAGTCATGATATCGTTATTAGCGGCATTGAATTAATCAGCAAAGACGGCGGACGCAGTGGGAATATTCGTCGCCGTGTTGCTAAATCCTAATTTTATTATCCCCCTCTATCGGCGACGCAATTTATGCTGACTTATACAGACGCGCTCTCGCATCTCTCTAGACTCACACTCAAACCTCAGAGTGAATTTCTGCCATTAGACGCGGCAGTCGGACGCGTCGTTGCACAGGATATTCAACTCCAAACTGATCAGCCGTCATTTGATCGCGCAACCATGGATGGTTATGCGCTCTGTTTAAAAGACGGCACCACGACATTTACGGTGCGCGGAACGGTATTTGCCGGAATTTCGTTTACCGGAACGCTCGCTCCCGGAGACGCTGTCCGCATCATGACTGGCGCGCCGGTACCTAAAGGCACGACCGTGGTTCCGCATGAATTAACTGATCGCGGAGAAACCGTCGTCACGGTCACTGATGTTAAAGCCCTGGCACTTGGCCGTAATATTGCGTGGCAAGGTGAAGATGGTCGCGCTGGTGCATCCGTTATTCGCGCGGGCACACGTTTATCGCCGTTGGTGTTGTCACTCGCGGCGATGGCTGGAATAATGGAGGTTCATGTGCTTATCGCACCACGCCTCGGCATCGTCACTACGGGTGATGAAGTTGGCGGAGCTGGTCCCGCTGGGATTAACGATTCAAACGGCCCATTTTTAAGCGGTTTTGCGCACGCCCTGGGTTTGACTGCCACTCGCACCCACACGAGTGATTCCGAGCACGCGCTGCGTTCCGCCATACAACAAGCGCATCAACACCACGATATTATCGTCACCACCGGCGGCGTGAGCGCGGGAGCAAAAGATTTAGTTCCCGCCATTGCTGCTGAATTAGGTTTCAAAACTATTTTCCATCACGTCGCCATCCAACCCGGCAAACCAATTCTGCTCATGCAAAAAGGCGACAAGTTTCTGATCGGACTGCCGGGTAATCCCGTCAGCGTGATCGCCACCGCGCATTTATTTTTATTACCCTTAATTCATCGTTTACTTGGCGCACCAGCACCAACTTGGCTCACTCTGCCGCTCACCGTTGCTGCTGCGAATAAATCTCCACGCCAACAATTCATGCCTGCTCGTTTAACCGT
>SYDV01000254.1 GCA_005801395.1 Planctomycetia bacterium
CGATGCAGTGGGGCGAGATTGGCGCTGGTAAGCGCCGCCATAATTTCTTGTTTTAAACTCACGGCGTCGTGCCCGTCACGGTGCGAAAACTTTTTGCCATCACCAACAATTGGTCAATCAATGCCGCTTGCACATACACCCGTCCACGCGGTAAACCACGCATGCCAGCACCGCCTTCGACCACCACCGCCGTCAAACCGTCTACCGTTGGTCCAACTGATAACGTTACCCGCGTATCGCCTTTTTCCGCGCCAGGAAACACACACACCACGCTGCCAACTAATTCATTTGGCGTAAAAGGCCCAGCTTGTGGATCGGTTTTTTCAGCGCGCAAACTGGCTAATAAACGTAAATGACGGCGCACCGCAATCGCATCGGCAGCGACTTCATCACCCAACTTCGTACCATTCGAGGCTAACAATTGCATCTGCCAGCCCTGATCATTTTGCGCCAGGCGTATACGGTCCTGCGCATGATAAATATCAAGACGTGTGACTAAACTAGGAATGAGCGGCAATACTAAATTCTCAACTAAGGGCGCCTGTAATAATTCCAAAAGCTCGTCGCTCACGCCGTAGCTCACGCCACCATCTTTATCAATTGCGCGCCAGGTCCCATCAACGCGGGCAAACGCGAAACCGACATCTTGATCATTGGTGTCCACTAAACGCGAATGGTCATTGGACAAGCGAACCGGCGCCGGGGCAAATCGGACATCCATTTCAAACTCAGGTGCCGCCAAACCCGCACGATCAGCAGTACTATAAAGTCGAACATCATTCCCTTGAGCCGTACATAAAGCACGAGCCATTTGATCAATCGCGACAATACTCACCGCGTGGCCTTTTTCTTCTTTCGGCCATGTCTGCATCCACACACCTTTTTCTTCGCCTACACCAGCTTGGACAGCAAATGCTTCTGCACGACCGGCTTGCGCACCGCGATGCCATTGTCGCTGAATTTTTACGACGCGTTCCGCACCGCGAAACGTTAATGCTGGATCTAACATGCGATCGGCCGTTAAATCTTTGAGTAACGCGGGCATTTCCACCACTTTTCCACTATGCGTTGGGCTATAAACAAATCCATTCACTAATGCGACGGTCATATTACGACGATCTTGCTGAAAGACGAACGTAATAGTTAATGCCGATGCCGGTATTTCATCATTCAGGGTACGAGGTTGAGGATCGTCGACGTATAATTTATCGAACATAAACGCCAATAATGGCGCGGCTTCTGCGCTCGCTGGTTCGCGACCACCTGGCCACACCACATCCCATTGACTGCGCCCCTCGGCGATGTCGCGCAGCCCATGTTTTTCTAAACGAAAACGTTGCACACCAGCAAGCGCCACCTGCACTTCCGTTAATGGCTGGCGAGCAAATTCCTCATACATATTAAATAAATAATCGCGCTCAAACATGCGCATAACTTCAGGCCAAAGCTGCGCGGTACGACTTTCAATGCGTTGCACAGGTAAATCATCAACTTGAATAATCGCGGCGGTGCCGTCTTGCCACATGCGTAGCGTTTGCTCAGGAACCGTGGGATCATTCGTACCAAAACGCAAAGTATGAAGCGGCTTAATTAAGCGCGGCTGTTGCTGCGACAGATCGCGCAAGCGCAACACGCCCAGCAAATCGTAGAGTTTATTAATCCGTAAATTAAAGTCTGGCCGCTGTGGACGAATCGTGTCGCGCCATCGTGGAGAGCCGGCAGTTTTTTCGCCGTTATCCAAAGCCAAGTTCAGGTTATCTACCGTCACTCGAGTATAAGACTCCAAATCCAACATTTCCAAATTATCCAGGCGCTCACTCAGTACGTTTAGGCGTTCATAAAAATAATCATCGCTGATATAAATACGTCCACGCAAGCCATCCCAGACATAATACTCTTTTTTACTGCGTCCCCAACGCAGAAATAAACCATCACAGGTTAATTCCCGTGTCCCATCAATGCCGTACGATGCCAATTCGTCTTCGCTCACCCCCGTAATACTGTGCTTAGGCAACCACCCCCAACTGCCAATAAACTCCCATAGAAGAGCATGCTTATCGCTGGCTATGGGTCGCTCCAATCCCTTTATACGCACCACATTTCCATCTATTTCTTGCACGACATCGCCACGCACCAAGCGGTAACGTGTCGGCGCGTCTTTCGTCCACGCATATTCCAAGGCAATGGCTTCTTCTTTGGGCCAAAAAACATAGGCACCCAGCGCCAATAATAGCGCCACCAAAATAAGGTAACCAATGCGACTCATGCGTTAACTCGCATCGCCAACATCGGTATTAAGCGCCAAATTCGTGACGACGCGGCAAATCTTCAATACGACCCAAACCAAAACGAGTTAAGAACGCGTCAGTGGTGCCATACAACAATGGGCGACCTAACGTTTCAGCGTCACGGCCATTCACTTGCACTAATTTGACATCCATCAATTGGCGCAAAACCGGTCCACATTGCACACCACGAATATCTTCGATTGCGCCACGGGTAATGGGCTGTTTATAGGCGACAATGGCCAAGGTTTCCAACGCGCTCTTCGATAAACGATTTGGTAATTCTTTCCGTTCTAGCTGACGCACCCACGGATGCAGTTCGCGACGCGTCAGCATTTGCCAACCACCGGCAATATGGCGCAATTCCCACCCACGATTTTCGCGGTCAAAACGCGCGGCTAATCCAGTTAAAAAACCTTCTAAATAGGCAGGACTGGTCCCAGGCAACACGCGCTGCAAACGCGCAATCGTTAATGGTTTCGTCGCAACAAATAACACGGCTTCAACAGCAGCGCGTAATTCGGCTGGTGGTAAATCACTAACATCAGGAACCACCACTTCTTCTTCAGGGTTCGGTTGATCGGTTGCCGTTTTAAGATCCGCCGCATCCAAGGTCTCAATTAAAGGTGCTACCGTTGGTTCCGTCATTTCTTCTGGCTCGCCGTCGACGACATCCAAATCGCCGGTGTTTGCGACGGCTGTTTCCAGTGTTTCCACCATGTCATCTGCGCTATCTTCTGCGCCATGAACAATCTGGTCCTCCACCTCGGCTTCATCGGTAACGTGATCGCGCGTATCGCTCATCGACGGTGCTCCAGGAAATTACGCAATAAATGATGACCATGTTCGGTCAAAAAACTTTCAGGATGAAATTGCACACCTTCGATGCGCAACTCACGATGACGGACACCCATCAACTC